>JBKKDE010000263.1:0-7347 GCA_046708665.1 Candidatus Zixiibacteriota bacterium
CTTCGGTTAGTGTGAGGTTGTATTGGACGAGACGATTGGGATCAAACAGCACTTGATACTGCTTCTCGAATCCGCCCCAACTGTTTACCTCAGCGACGCCCGGAACTGCTTGCAACTGCGGCTTGACGATCCAGTCTTGAACGGTACGGACTTCGCTGGGATCTTCGGTTTCACCGACGAGGACGTAGTGAAACACTTCGCCCAACCCTGTCGAAATCGGACCAAGCTGCGGTGCGGGGACTCCGGCAGGCAGCTCGACTCCGACAAGCCGCTCGGTTGTCTGCTGGCGAGCGAGATAAAGATCGACATCATCGCGGAACACGAGATTGATCTGCGAGAGACCATACTTCGAAATTGACCGCACTTCAATAAGTCCGGTCAGTCCGGAGAGTTGGCGTTCGACCGGATAGGTAATCTGCCGCTCAACTTCTTCCGGCGCCCAACCCGGCGCCGAGACGTTGACTTGCACGAGCACAGGGGTGGTGTCAGGGAACGCGTCGAAGGGGAGCCGTGCAAGCGCAACCAGTCCGGCGACGATCAACAATGCGGTCAAGAACACCATCAACCATCGTTGATGGATGGTGAAGTCAATGAGTTTGGTCAGCACGTGGCGTCCTTTAGGATTTGGCCTCGAGGCCGCAACACCCGGCGCCGATGCTGGATTTTTTCAGTTCCGTTTTCAGCAAGAAGCTGCCACGCACGACAACCCATTCGTCCGCAGTCAGTCCCGACAGTACGCGGTAGTGCGCATTGTCCGCCTTGGCGATTGTGACCTTACGCGGACGATACCGATCCTGCGCTTCGCGTATGAACACCACATGGCAACAGCCCTCCCATTGCACCGCATCACGGGGTATCAACACGGACGACTCGGTCGACTGATCCATAAAGTCCAAATGCCCGAACTGATTGGCGCGAAGATTGGAGGCATCAACTGTCGGCTTCGCGCGCACCACGCCGGTTCGTGTCAATGGATCAAGATATTGCGATATCCAGATGACTCGTGATTCAATCCGGTTCAGATGCGAGCCCTCGAGTGTGAAGACAGCCGTCTGACCTTCCCGAATTCTGTCCAAATCGGTGTCACGAACACGGGCCTCAATCCAGAGCTTGCTCGGATCGGCCACGGTAGCGAGTTGTATTCCTTCTTCAAGGGCGACCCCGAGCGGCGCTGAGCGTTCCACAAGAGTGCCCGCAGATGGCGACCGGAGCGCGAACCGCGCTGTCAGCTTACCTTCCAGGACCTCGGTCAGATCCGCATTGTCCAGACCGAGCGAGCGCAGCTCGCTCTCCGACTTGTGACGACGCGCCGCGGCGGATTTCGCCTCTGCTTGCGATTGCTCGTATGTCGCGGCATCGATAAGATTGCGGTTGAATAGTTCTTCCTGCCGTTTCTGATCCTTCTCGTGTTTCTCGGCGTCAGCGCTGGCTTCCAAATACTCCCCCTTGATGCGTGAGACTTCGGGGGATTCGCACAGCGCCAACATTTGACCTTCACGGACAACGTGCCCCGGCTCGATCAGCCAGTGCACGACCGACGCGCGTACGGGGAGTGTGATCATTGATGCCGACGTTTGATCAAAGACCACTTCTGCCGGCGCCTCGATTTCGGAGATCTCCATGGACGTTCGGGCTGGTTCCACAGTCAGGCCGGTGCGTGCAAACGTTTCTGTAGACGCAAACTGAATCAGCGCTCCGTCAGTGGCACACAGCGCTTGATTTGTCGGGAAGAATACCGAGACTCCAAGTTCGTGCGGCGGTTCCATCGCCCGCAGCGCGGCTTCTTGGGGGAACTCGATTCCAGGATTGCAGAGCCGGCAGTGCGACTCCGGCAGATCATGACCCGCGCACCAGTCGTTGCCCTGCTTGAATTGCGCGATCAAAGATGGGTTGCACTGCGTGCACACGGACTCGGGAACACGATGCTCCACGCACCAATCAAGCGGAGACGCCGCATCTGCATGCGTCTCGGTGAGATGTGGCTCACCCGGGGCATGGTCGTGTCCGGCATGGGGTTCGACGGCCGTGACGGTCGGCTCGATTGGCGACTCCGACTTCAGTTTCGGGATGACTACGCCGATCACGACGCCCAGTAGGAGAGCGAGGGATATGGGGATGGCTTTTTTCATCTGTTCAAATCCTCCGTATACGCGTCACGGGGGCGTGAGGGCGTAAACTAAGCCGCCAAACGCCATGCACCGGACGCGACGATTCTCGATGTTGCTGTGATTGAGTGGCCGACGGGCTACCCGCCGGGGAAATCACGCGAGTCGCGGAGGACGGAACAGATCCATACTTAACTGCGGGACAAACGCAATTACGGGTTCAGAATTCAGCTTACCGGAGAGCGTAGGAATACGTGTATGCACCTGCACTGCGGTCAAGACTCCGGAGAACGCGCAGGCACAATGGCAGATCGCACCGTCGGCACAAACCGGATCATCGCACTCATGATCATCCTCGCAACAATCAACCTCCGCCGTGACAATACAACTGGCGAAGCTTGAGCTAAAGAGCGCAAGCAGACATAAACCAATGAGCGCGAGTATGGAGGAGCGTCTAAGTAGCTTCAT
Source organism: Candidatus Zixiibacteriota bacterium (assembly GCA_046708665.1). Taxonomy (GTDB): domain Bacteria; phylum Zixibacteria; class MSB-5A5; order WJJR01; family WJJR01; genus JACQFV01. The sequence continues at coordinate 2,574 of JBKKDE010000263.1, forward strand.
AATTCTGCCTATGATACGTTTGATCGGATCGGAGTGAGCCAACTAAAATGGTATTCTTTCAGCGTCGGCCTAACTGATTGTGCTGAGATAGTTTACAATTTATCAATTTCTGCTCCATTTTAAATGAACCCGGGGAAGCGATCGTTGTCCAGCCGCAGTTATGCGCAGGACACTGTCCGTTTCCCCCCATGCCGCGTCTGCCCAGCACCGCCCGAACCCCTCGGGCCGGGCTGGGCTATTTAGAAGGGCTGAGACGACTTGTGACTGATTCAGTTTGACAAAGACGTTGTCTCCCTTGTTATTGCAGATAGCAAGGCATCCCCCAATCGCCGAGTAAATCCGGTAAAATGTCTCGAATTTGATGTTTGAGTGATGATACGGCCATTTGGCCGAAGCGCGTACTTTTCCATGAGTCTCAGTTTTCAGATCAACCGAGGAGCGGATTCTGGTGCAGGGTGCTGACAACTGGCTTAGACTACTTGCCGATCGATCCGACCAAGTCTATCTGGTTATGTCGCTCGATCCTCCGCTGATTCAGTACGTCAGCCCTGCATTCGAACGAATTTGGAAAATGCCCGTGTCATCAGTCATGGGGGATCCTCAGAAATGGATCGACACGATCGTCGAAGAGGACCGAGATCGAGTGACTGCAGTCTCTCGGGGGATGGTCGAAGGTCGCGTCGATCGCTTCGACATTAGCTATCGAATAGTCGATGGACATGGTGCGGTGCGTTGGATACGTGGTTCAGGAACAGTCCTCAGTGACGGGAACGGGGGAGGTCGTCTTGCGGTCGGACTCGTGGAGGATTCGACCGATCTTCATCGTTCTGAGCATTCCCTAAAACGCCGGATTGAATGGTACGAGCTCGTGACCGAGCAAGTACCGGTTTCGATGTGGACTACAGATCGAGACCTCCGATTCACCTCCTCGGCCGGTTTGGGGTTGGTCGCGCTCGGACTAAAGCCAAATCAACTCGTCGGCGTGACCTTACCCGAATATTTGCAAACACAGGATCCTGAGCACGCTGCGGTCAAGCATCATCGCTCTGCATTGGCAGGGGAAGAGCCAGAGTACGACTACGTGCTGGATTTGGGACATATTACTCGAGTCTACCACACCAAGCTTAGGCCGTTCCGCGACTCGAAGGGCGACATTGTAGGCGTCATCGGAATTGCATTCGATGTTACGGAGTTGAAGCAGGCAGAAGCCGCAATCCACGAAAGCACCGAAACATATCGGACGCTGATCGAATACAATCCGGAGCTCGTCGCGCTCGTTGTCGACGGGAAGCTCGCCTACGTGAACGAGTCCTTACGTCGGGTCATCGGGTACGAACCCTCGGAGATGATCGGTCGTTCTCCTGTCGAATTCGTCATTCCGGAGGATCGACAACGCGCCGGCGAACGCATTCGTGCGGTCATGGCCGGGGATCCGCCAACACCAAGCGAGTATCGCACGATTCGCAAGGACGGCGCTCTGCGGACAATTGAAGTACTTGCTCAACGAATCTCTTACCGCGGAAAGCCGGCCCTGGTCGCCTTCATTCACGACATTACCGAGCGCAAGGCCGTCGAGGACGACATCCGTAAGCACGGGCAGGAGCTTGAACATCTCGTTGAGGAACGGACTGCCCTCATCCGCGAACTCGAGAACCAACGATCGGAAAGTGAACAATTGGCGGCCACCGGTCGCATGGCAGCGCGTGTCGCTCATGAGATCAATAACCCACTGGCAGGCATTAAGAGCGCGTTTCGATTGATCCGCGGTGCGGTGCCGGAGTCGCATCCTCATTACCACTTCGTTGAACTGATTGATCGCGAAATTGACCGAATCGCAAACATCGTACAGCTCATGTTCCGGCTGTATCGTCCGGGGCCAATTCAAAAAAAGTTGATCTCGCTGGATGCGTGTATTCAGGATATTGTATCGCTCATCTCGTTGACGGCCGAGCAGCGTGGCGTGCGCGTGCAAATTGGAGTGATCGAATGCCCGCAAGTCATGCTCCCGGTTGGGCATGTAGAACAGATTCTCTTCAATCTGATCCAGAATGCACTCGAAGCGTCGCTGTCCGGCGAAGCGGTTGAGATTACGGCAGGACTGGCCCCACAGGGAGTGGTCATTCTGGTGTCGGATCGTGGACCGGGAGTCCCTCAGGAATTGCAGAACCGGATCTTCGAGCCGTTCTACAGCACCAAAACCAGCGGCGAAACTGGTGGTCTCGGGCTGGGATTGTCTGTAACGAGAAGTCTCGCGGAATCGATTGGAGGGAGTGTAGAATACTCCGATCGTCCCGGGGGCGGGGCGGTGTTCACTGTTATCCTACCAAATGTTGTCTGACACAAAGGAGTTATGATGGAAGACTCCCCGCGTCTCTTACTCGCCGACGACGAAAAAACGTTTCTGATGGCGACCTCAGAGTGGTTGCGTCAGGAAGGGTATCACTGTGACACCGCACTCGACGCACCCACGGCGGCATCTATGTTGCGATCCGCCCACTATGACGTACTCATCGCCGATATCCAGATGCCGGGCAATCCTAACTTGGAACTCATCAAGCAGGTTGCCCGTACGATCGACGGACTTCCAGTCATTATTGTCACTGGCAATTCGACACTCGAGACGGCAGTCGATGCGCTGGATCTGCCGGTGTGGGGGTACCTACAGAAGCCGCTGGACTTCGATGCGTTACTTCAGCGCATCCGCCTCGCATTGCAGTTTCGGCATCAATACAATGTCGTGCACAACCAACGGCGCCGGACGGAGGAACTGCTTGACTCTGTGGATATTATAGAGTCGATGATGGCGCGCGCGACCTCAACGGATACGCAGGTCCCAGTTGAAACTTTCATCGCACTCACCATGCGTAACATACGTGGCGCATTGGACGACTTGCAACGGATCGTCGCGCCAAGTCACGCCCCCAACGGCGACGCGTGTCATCTCCTGGAGTGTCCGCGACCGGCTCGCTTGCTCGATGCACTCAACGATACCATAGCCGTACTTGAAAAGACCAAGAGCGCGTTTAAGTCGAAGGAACTTGGTACGTTGCGTGAGCGGCTGGAAAAAGTCGTCGCCGAGGCGCGGGCCCCGACGACGTTTCGACGTCCACCAACATCCGACAACACGCTGAGCGACGACCTACCAGCGGTCGTTTAGCGTGCCTTGTATACGGTGTTCTTGAGGACCTTCTCCATCAGACACCATCGGGTGATCGACGACTGCAGGAGATTGGCCCCGACAAACGCAGTGAATAGGAACCAGTACGGGCTCACAAACCAGCCCAGTGCCAGACTGACGAGAACGAAAGTTCCCGCTATGGCGCGGATGGTCATTTCGAGCGGCATGATGGTCCTCCCTTCGGTTTCAACGGTCTTCAATGCGAATTGACTGCGCATCGTTTCTGATTGCCCGAGTAATAGAGAATCGGGACTGCAACACGGCTGATGAGAAGTGATGCCACTTCTCCGGCCATCAGCGCAATTGCAAGCCCTTGAAAAATCGGATCGAATAGTATCACGCTGGCCCCGACTATGACTGCGCCGGCGGTGAGCAACATTGGCCGAAACCGGACTGCCCCCGCGTCGATGACGGCTTCGTCGAGGGGCATCCCCTGCTGCAATCGCAGTTCAATAAAGTCGACGAGTATGATGGAGTTGCGGATCACGATGCCCGCGCCAGCCATGAAACCGATCATTGAGGTTGCAGTAAAGAACGCGCCCATTGCCCCATGCGCCGGCATGATGCCAATAAGAGAGAACGGTATCGCCGCCATAACGACGATTGGTGTTAACAACGATTGAAACCAGCCTACCATCAGGATGTAAATCAGAATCAACACCGCCGCGAACGCCATTCCGAGATCGCGAAACACTTCGATCGTTATGTGCCATTCACCGTCCCACTTGACGGCAGGTTCCAATGTCGAAAACGGTTGTACGGCATTGAGTATCTGTAGTTGTGGATCACGTCCGCCAAACTGACGCATGTCGAGTTGCCGGAGTTTTTCGTTCATTGCGCCGATGGCATAGACCGGGCTTTCGCTTTCGCCCGCGACATCGGCGATGATATAGGTTACCGGCATCAGGTTCTTCCGGTAGATCGTCTTATCGACTATCCGATCTTCGACGTTGACCAATTCGGACAATGGCACAGACGGCATGAGCCCAGACGCATCCGGCCCGCGACCGGCGGGCACGCGCAGGCGAAGTGACAGCAAGTCTGTAATGTCAGACCGCTTCTCCCGAGGCAATTCGACGACAATGGCTACGTCTTCGCGTTCACTCACTGCGTGGCCCAACTCAACCTGCAATCCGGAGACCGCGAGACGCAGGGTTTGTGCAATCATATCGGCCGTGATGCCGTGCAGCGCCGCCTTTTCATGATCGATGACGAGTGTCTGTTTGCGTTGATCTACCTCTTGGTAGGAGTCGATGTCTACGACGCCCGGTGTCGTGGCAAATGCTCCACGAACAGCGCGGGCCAACTGCGTGCGCGAGGAGTCTGTCGGGCCGTAGATCTCGGCGACAACGGTCTGCAATACCGGGGGGCCGGGTGGAACCTCGGCAACCGCGACGCGCGCCTCGTACCGGGCGGCAATTTCCTGAACCCGGGGACGAATGCGCTTGGCTATGTCATGGCTCTGTGCGGATCGTTCGCCCTTCGGCAGCAGGTTGACCTGGATGTCCGCGACATTGGCTCCGCGTCTTAGGAAATAATGCCTGACAAGGCCGTTGAAGTTGAACGGTGCGGAAGTCCCGGTGTAAATCTGGTAGT
>JBKKDE010000264.1:0-5172 GCA_046708665.1 Candidatus Zixiibacteriota bacterium
AAAGCGGTGGGTGCAAAGAGCGCACCCACCCTACGAGAACACGATCTCCCCGTTCACCACAGTCATGTCCACCCGCGTGTCAAAGATGCGGCGCGGGTCGATTGTGAAGACGTTGCGGTCGAGCACTGCGAGGTCAGCGAGATAGCCGGGCTTGAGCATGCCGCGTTGGTCCTGATCGCCAGCGGCGATGGCGGCGCCCATCGTGAATCCCCAGACTGCTTCCCAGACTGTAAGACGTTGCTTCGGATACCAGGGGCCGCGCCGGTCTTTGGGTTTAGCGCGGTGCACGGCGGCGCCGATGCCATCGAGCGGGCGTATTGGTTCGATCGGGACGTCGGAGCCGAAGGCCATGATGACGCCGGAGTCCCAGAGTGTGCGCAGGACGAATGCATTGCGCGAGCGTGTCCCCCAATTCTTGTCGGCGATGTCGCGGTCGGTCAGCATGTGCGACGGCTGCATCGACGCGATGATCTGGGATTTAACGAGCTTTCTCAAGTCTTTAGGATGTAGCAATTGCAGATGCTCGATGCGTGGCGGCTGATTCGCTGGAAATTTCTTGCGGTGTTTGGCCATGATGTCGATTGCCTGCCCGACTGCGGCGTCACCAATCGCATGCACGCACAGTGACAATCCGTTGGAGGTTGCACGACGCACGATGTCTTCGAACTCTTTGCGTGATGTGCGGCAGATGCCGCGATTGGTGCGGTCCCCCTTATAAGGGTCATACATCCATGCAGTTTGTGATCCGAGCGCGCCATCCGTGAACACTTTCACTGAGCCGATCTTGACCCAGGCATTGCCAATACCGGACCGCAGGCCGCTGGATATTGCGTTGTCCATGTGTTGCAGTGGAATTGACTTCCAGAGCCGCAAGCGGAGCTGGTCCTTCGCGGCCAGCGACGCGAACACGCGAAGCGTGTCGGCGTCGCCCATGTCGCCGATCGCGGCGACTCCAACTTCATGCGCGATCGATTGGGTCTTACGGATGAGACGTTCATCCTGGGGATCGGTTGACTTGGGAATGTGATTCGAGATGAGTGGATAGGCCGTCTCAAAGAATGTGCCCGAGGGGTTCCCCTTGGAGTCGCGACCGATACGTCCGCCGTCGGGGTCCGGTGTGTCTTTCGTGACATTGGCGACCTGGATCGCTTTTGAGTTCGCCCAAAGCGAGTGGAAGTCATGGGTGAAGATTGCCACGGGACGTCCGGGAACGGCACGATCCAAGTCGGCGGCGGTCGGCCAGCCGGTCTTCCAGGAATTGATGTCGAGGTTGCTGCCAGTTACCCAGCCCTTCGGGTTGGCCTTGGCGTGCTTGCGAATCTTATCAATCGCGTCCTTCAGCGAATTGCAACCCTGCATGTCCACATTCTTGAGCGTTCGCGAGAAGTAGAGATAGTGCGTGTGGGCATCGGAGAAAGCTGGCAACAGAAGCCGTCCCTTCAAGTCGATTGCCTTCGCGCGCCGAAATTCGGGTGGAGCACTTCCCTGCCGTCCGAGCCAGACAATGCGATTGCCTTGAGTGACCAACTCTCCGGCGACAGGGTCGCTGACATCCATCGTGACAATCGAGCCGCCGAAGAACCTGAATGTTTCATGTTTCTTCAATTGTCTCCCCCTGAAGTGTCACAAAGCACCCTTTCGTCGCCGACACGACGTGTGACACCATCGCGGTCGAGACGTTCCAGAATGGGTACTGCATACTTTCGCGTGGTGCCAAGAACCTCGCGAAGTTGTCCCGCCGCCAATCGATTCCCACCGGTGAGGGCTTCGATGACGCGTTGACGGGCAGAGTTGAAGGCGTCGACGGGTAGGATGATCCCGTCGCCGAGTGTAACGGCCATACCTGAAGACACCCAAAAATTGATAATTGATTTGCCGTTGGCAGACCGCGCTTCAAGTACATCGCGAGTGGGCGGCTGCAGACCAGCGGTCTCGACCATTTCCCAGAGCTTGGCAGAGTCGGCCTCCCACATCTTCGGTAGCGACGCGGAGTGGCCGGGCAGGTGGAAGGCGTCGCCTGTTTGCGAGACCAGATTTGTGGCGACCATCCAGTCAGCAACGGCACTCACAGATTGAGCGGGAAGATCAGCGCGGTCGCACCATTCACCGCGATTGAGCCCTTGGAGGTAGGGTTGCTCTCGGTGCATGTCGCCGAGGACACGCAGCAACTTCTGACTTGTCTCGTTAAGCCATATTGGGTCATTGTATGACCCCGACTGCAGGATGATCTCACCTCCGGCGATGCCGAGCGCTACATCGGCTTGCACCTCCTCTGGGCTCCATGGCCCGTGCCTGAGGAACCCACTCGCTGCTCGAATCCCGTGAGTCTGCAGCTCGGACTTGCGATAGGCGTCCAGGGGAGCTTCGACTCGGGTAGCCAAGTGCGTAGTCCATGCTGCGTTGCGTTGCCTGCGACGCGGTCCACCGAAATCGAGTATCTCTCCCCCGCCGATCGTGACTTGCGGTGTCGGCCATCGGAGTACAAATCTGTCTTTCAATCGTGCCTTGATCGGCTCTTTGAGGCGAAATTCGCAGAGACCGTCACCACCCGGGACAACAACGTCCCCTAGCGGAAACGCCACGGCAGCAGGTTCTGCTGTTCCGACCATAAGCAGGACTTCGCGTTCCCGATCAAGTGGGAGGCGGGCATCTGGTAAGATCGACACCTGCGCCCAGACACGGTCAAATGATTCGGTGTCATCGCCAACTACGAGGCATTGCCCACGCGATAAGTTTGCGGCATCGACCCCGGCGAGATTGACTGCGAGCCGTTGACCGGGCGCGGCCATCTCCACCGGTTGCTTGTGAATTTGCAACTCACGGATACGCGCAGTCTGGGCACCCGGAACTATCGCGACGGTCTGGCCCGCCGAGAGCGCCCCGTCGATTAACGTACCGGTGACCACCGCGCCGCGTCCGGTCATCGCGAAGACCCGATCAATATACATCCGAGGTTTCCCAATATCGCGGCGCGACGGAAGCGACTTGACAGTTTCATCGATAGCGGATTTTAGATCATCGAGACCGTTTCCAGATAGTGAATCCACGGTAATGACCTTCGTTTCGGTCTGCGCGGGAAAGACTCCGCATACTTTCTCGCCCACATCGGCCCTCAATAATTCGAGCCAATCGGGAGCCGCAAGCGATGACTTTGTAATCACGGCGATGCCGCGCTGGACGCGCAGAAATCGCAAGATGGACAGGTGTTCTTCTGTTTGCGGCATCCAGCCATCATCCGCGGCGATGACAAGAAGGACAAAGTCGATAGCGCCCACACCGGCGATCATGTTGCGGACAAAGCGTTCGTGACCGGGGACATCAACAATGCCGATTGTCTGGCCTGATGCTGTTGTCATCCAGGCGAAGCCGAGGTCGATGGTCATGCCGCGGGCCTTCTCCTCGGGCAATCGATCGGGATCGATCCCAGAGAGGGCGGTCACAAGTGTGGATTTGCCGTGGTCAACGTGGCCGGCTGTGCCCATGACGAACATGGGGGGAATGTAATGCGGAATGCGGAATACGGAATGCGGAATTCGAGAGGTTTACCGTCGCCGTCAATGGCGCGCCGCCCTTGCCACTGTACTTCCCACGGAATCCAAGTCTCCGGCGCCCCCTATGCGGTCAGAAATGATGTCAGGATCGAATCATCCACGGGAAACATGGTGCGAAGAGAGAAGACGACACCATTGTCGGCCACGGTGGCGATGATCGGTGGATCGAAGTCGCGGGCACTCTTCGTTAAATCATCGGGTTTCGTTGTCTCGATGCGGACTCCCCACCCTGGAATTGTCTTTCCGGGCGCGGCGCCTCCGCCGAATGTGTCCCGGGTCTCCACCACTGTTGCTTTCATGCCAGGCGAAGTCACATGCTTGGCGATGGTGTCGGCGCGGGCTCGAAGGTGATCGGTCGGAACAGCGAGTAACTGATAGAGCGGAATGAGTTCTGCGGCCCGTCCGGCACGGTGCGCCTTGACTGTGAACTCCATCGCGAACAGCGCGGATTTGTCCGGGCGCAGGGCGCGATAGAATGGATCGGACTTCAATTTTGCGATTACGTCGGCGCGTCCGAGAACAATGCCCGCTTGTGGTCCGCCGAAGAGTTTGTCACCTGACGATGTGACCAGATCGACGCCTGTCGCGACAGTGGCGCGTAGGGTGGGCTCACCGGAGAACTCGCAGGCAGAACCAGGTCCGACACCTCCCGATCCAACATCCCACACCACGGGAACTCCGTGCTTCTTCCCTACCGCGGCGAGTTCGCGCGGTTCGACTTCGGAGACAAATCCTGTTTGTACGAAATTGGAGCGATGGACTTTGAGGATCATCGCGGTCTGCGGGCCACATGCCTTGTCGTAGTCGTTCGCGTTGGTTTGATTTGTTGTGCCGACTTCGCGCAATATTGCGCCGCTCTTGGCGAGGATTTCTGGGATACGGAATCCGCCGCCGATCTGGACCAGCTCTCCCCTGGAGATGATGACTTCGCGATTCCATGCAAGTGTGGTCAGCACCAGATAGATCGCTGCGGCGTTGTTATTGACGATCATTGCCGATTCGGCATCGGCGAGTTGAGCGAGTTCCTGCTCGACTGCGATGCCGCGTTTGCCGCGCGAACCATTTGAGATATCGAATTCGAGTGAGTTATAAGATGTCAGGCGATCAGAGATGCTGTGAAGCAACTCGTTGCTCCATGGAGCGCGGCCGAGGTTGGTGTGGAGGAGCACTCCGGTCGCGTTGATGACGCGCGAGGGGAACTGGCGGGACTGCGTCGCGATCCGTTGCTTGATGCGGTTCGCAATTGTGTCGAGTGCCGGCCACGCATCACCCGGTTTGATCTCATCGCGTAACGCTGAAATTACCACGCGCGTGAGCTCGGTGACAACAGGTCGTCCGTGCTTCACGACCGATTCGGACAGCTCGACGCTTCCTACGACAGTCTCGATAGATGGGGGGTGAGTAGTCACGCGGTTGCTTTGCTCAGTTATTGGCGGAAGGGGTGGGAATCGAACCCACCGCGACCCTGCCGTGCAGGACCGCCTACGGATTTGAAGTCCGCGCCGGCCACCAGACCGAATCCTCTTCCGGTGGCATGATAGCGATTCCTGTCGATGAATTGCAAGCCAAGGCGCCGGACTCGCGCGAATCAGTACGGCTCGGCGGAAGCCTCGCCCTCCCA
>JBKKDE010000265.1:0-2546 GCA_046708665.1 Candidatus Zixiibacteriota bacterium
GCAGGCTGAAAGCCTGCGCCACCAAAACAGGTGGACATAGTATCTATCGACACAAACGGCGACTCACCCGCCATCCGCACCGCATCATCCAACCGCCGCACCAATCCACACACAACCCAGTCCAACAGCCGCCGCTCAATCGGGAACGCTTTTTCATTCCGCATTCCGTTCACCCTGAGCGAAGTCGAAGGGCATTCCGCATTCCGCATTGGCTCGATGTATGTCTTCCACAACAATTCCGCTTCACACTCGCTATGGCTCCACAAGATTCCACGTCCGACTTGTTGCCCGGTGTTGTTCATCCCCAAACGCCCGGCGCGTCCCGCCATGCCTTCGAATTCCAAACGGTCCAACGGTACCGGCACCAAACGTCCCGCATACGGCCCACCCGTGAACTTCTCCGCATCGACAAACACCGCCGTCGCCGGCAGATTCACTCCCCACGCCAATGTCCCCGTGCAGAAGAGCACCGGCACACGTCTCTGCGCAAACAGCGTTTCAATCAACACACGTTGATGCGAAGTCAAATCAGCGTGATGCACCGCCACACCGCGCGCGATCCATTGCGACAGGGAAGAGGCCAATGATGGCCCACTCGCGATTGCCCACGACTCATCTTCGGTCAGTTCGATGGTGGCGGTACGATGATCCGCCAACGCCTGTGCGCGACGGTGGCAGTCGGTTTTCGACGGACAAAAGACGAGGACCCGTTCGCCCGCAAGCGCCATCTCATTCAGAAGCGCAATCGGACGCTCGCTTTCGGGCAGATTCGCATTCCAGGGGAATGTCTCATCGCCGACTTCAGTGGAGTTGTGCTCACGGAAATGGAACCGTCCTTCTTGCAGCACACCCAAACGCAGCTCGACTGGCCGACGATACACATTGAGGATCGGAGCTTTCAGATATCGCGAGAGCACATCGGCCTGCGGCAAATGCGCCGAGAGCATCAGCACACGCGGCGGCTTCGCGACCGCTGCGATCGCATCGCAGATCGCCGCAACAGTCGGTCCGCGTTTGGCATCGCCCAGCAACTGCGGTTCATCAAGAATGACCAGGTCAATGGTTGAGAGCAGATCAAGATGAGATAAAATCAACGAATGGAATTTCTCATACACGGTGACGGCGATATCAAAATCGCCGCGCCGCACACGGGTATCGGCGGCGCGCTGGTCGCGCGTGGAGACCGTGACGCGAAATCCCAGCGGGGGGAGCGTAAAGACCTCGCGTAAACGCTCATACTTCTGCGCGACCAGCGCTTTCAAAGGCGCCACATACACCACCTTGCGCCGCCGTACCAACGATGCCGTCATCGCCATTTCCGCCAGGAATGTCTTCCCCGACGATGTCGGCGCAACCACAATCAAGCTGCCAGTCTTGTCCTGAGCGGAGTCGAAGGAGCCAAACAGATCATGCTCACGCACCGCATCGGCCTGCCAATCGAGCAAACTCTCCCCAATGGTTTCACGCCAACTCGCGATGAACCGTTCGGGTATGCCATACTCTGTGAGGCGGGAGAGTTTCATACTGAATTCGGAATGCGGAATTCGGAATGCGGAATGAAAACCAAGTCATTCCCACTCATCGTCCGCTCTCCGACCTCTGCTCTTTATTCCGCATTCCGCAATCCACATTCCGCATTCGGTTCACCCACACATCCCCATCCCACACACCGTACACGTGTCACACCCGCCCACACGCGCCATCATCCCGCCGCAGTCGCGGCAATAGGCGCGTCCGCAGTGCACGCACAACCACAGGCCATGCTCGACGTCCGTCACCAACGGCGTCCCGCACAAACACAACGGCACCGACATGACCCCTCCGTGGGTCGCTGTGCCATACTCGCTCTCGCGCGACATGGCCACCGGCTCTGTCACGCCATTCTTCCGCTGCGCCACTTGTGGTGAACGAGGCTGAACCATCTGACACACTCCTTTGTGTTGTTCGATGCCTTGTGTAGCGACACGGTTTATCCCGAATGAAGTCGAGGAACCATGCCTCCTGTGCCCATGCGAGTCCCAAGACGGGGCTCTAATTGCTTGTACGGAGGATACTGCTCAAATGTTCAGTTGTCAAGTGGGTGCGATAGGGGGAAAACACGAAAATGATACCGCCGGGGCTAACCGATTGAAAGCAAACGAAGTCGGGGGAATAAAATTCGTGGCGATTTGTAACAACACCCGAATTGACACTACTACATAATATGTGTGGAGGGACGCTGTCCGGTCAGCGGTAGGGGCCTACCAACCGTCACACCGCGTCTTCCGCTAAGCCCGGGTGCGAGTGACGGAACTCCGCTCGGGCGATTTCATTCCACCCCCATCGGACCCGCATCGACACCAACACGTGATCTAGATATCCGCAAGCTTGTCGCAGCGCGCCGGGGTGATTACATTCGCGGGCAGGTTTAGGCACCGCAGTCCACGCGAAATAAGCACCGAGAAGAGGGGATTAGTCATGAACGGACGAAATGTTGCATTGGCAGTCTTGATGGGCGCATTGATGGGGCTATGGTGTACCGGTACAGCCGAGGCCCAACTGGGTGG
>JBKKDE010000266.1:0-5717 GCA_046708665.1 Candidatus Zixiibacteriota bacterium
GGCAGATTGTGGGTGAGAATTCACGTCCTGATGATCTCCCCTGCAATCCCACTAAGAGCAAGGCGCTGACAAACCACCGCGCCGCCAGTAAAGACCAGAGCGTAGTCCTTGATACACCGCGCATCATGACGTTGGATCAGGCGCTCGAGTGGATCGCAGAAGACGAACTCGTTGAAGTGACTCCAAAATCGATTCGCATGCGTAAGGCGGTTCTCGATGCCGACGAGCGCAAGCGCATCGACAAGCGGCGTCAGTCGCTGCAGAGCGCATAACGAGCCCTTGCTCACGTGAGCCGTTCGCATTCCGTGATGATGACTCGCGAATTTCCCAAGCGGATTGACTCTCTCGAATCGATTTTCGAGTTTGTCGCTGAATTTGCGGCTGCCAATGGCGTCGGCGGCGACATACTGCACGCCATGCAGTTTGGCGTCGAAGAAATCTTCACAAACATGGTAAAGTACAATGGCGAGACTGCGAATGATGTCGCCATCGTCATGAACATCACGAATGGACGCATGGCACTTTCGCTTTTGGATCAGGATGTCCACCCGTACGATCTAACCAAGACTCCGCCTGTTGATATCACCCAGCCATTGCACGAACGCACTCCGGGCGGATTGGGAATTCATCTGGTCAAGCAGATGATGGACGATGTGCAGTACGAATACGGCGGTGGTACGGCCAAAATAACATTGATCAAGGATCTGGAGAAATAAGTCATGCTCAGAGTCGAACTCGCCAACAAATCCACAATTGTACTGATAGGTCGTTTCGACGCCTCGCAGGTGTCGCAAGCCGATCCAATATTCGACAGCTTGGAAGGCGACAGCACCGTGGACTGCAAAGGGCTCGATTATGTCTCGAGCGCCGGTATCGGTGTGATACTGGGCACCTATAAGCGGCTACACGAGGCTGGCCATAAGTTTAGGATGATCAATGTGAATGAGATGATCCGCCAAGTGTTCAAATACGCCGGCCTCGACAAGATCATTTCTATGGAATAGACGTCGACCGGTCGGTCATTTCGCTCCATCTGGCCACCGCCCGCATCCCTCAGCACCTCCAATCTTCCTTGCAGGTAAGCCCGCAGTTAGGTACTTTCACTAAATCTGGGCCAATCTTATCGTAGGCGCTCGTCACGGCCCACCCGGATTATTTGTTGAATGACAACGAGATAGACTGCGCACTCAGGCGACACGGTTGCGCGGGTCGAACTCCACAATTCTCCCAATTGCCCACATTGTCAACAAATCCGACCAGATCGACCAACTTTGACACGGGCGAGATGTAATTATGTCGACTCCGGATGATGCCACACTGGTAAGGCAGTGCTTGGATGGACACTCCGAAGCGTTTGACGGTTTGGTTGATCGTTACCAAAAGCCACTGTTCAACACAGCACTGAGGATGACAGGAGATTCTGAGGAAGCCCGCGACATCACGCAGAGCGCATTTGTTACCGCCTACGAGCGACTCAGAGACTACCGACCGGAGCACAAGTTCTTTAGTTGGATATACCGAATTCTTGTCAATGACACACTCAACCACCTGAAGCAGCGAAAGCAGACACAAGGACTCGATGCAGACACCGTTTCACCAGGACGACTCCCCGATGAAGAATTCGATGCGAATCGCCGTAGCGAAAACATCGAACGCGCCCTCCGCAGTTTATCGTTCGAGCAGCGAGTGGTTATCGTCATGCGGTACTTCAACGACATGAGCTATCAGGAGATAAGCATCATCTTGAGTTTGCCGGAAAAGACCGTGAAGTCACGTTTGTACAGCGCCCGTCAGCACCTGGCGGCACTCTTGACCCAGAATGGAGCGATGCCGATATGATCAGCGACAATACGAAGATTTTGGCCCATCGGGCTATTGACGGTGAACTGACCGCCGCTGAGCGCAAGGACTTCGAACAGTTGCTCGCCACTTCCGTCGAGGTGGGGCACTTCTACTCACAACTGGAGTCGCTGTCAGCGCTACCGTCTCAGTTGCCCTCGGTCGAAGCTCCAACAGATCTCAAGCATGATATTCGTTCGGCCATCACCGCGACACATCGTCGGGCTGCGATGGGAAGCAAGAGTCCCCGCTCAATTGGCGCCATGATCGGCACGTTGTTGACCCCGCGACTTGCCTACGGTCTCGCTGCCGGGTTGGTTATTGGGATCGGTTTGGGCGCAGCGACTTTCAGTGGCAATTCCGGACAGCTGAATCCGCTGGAACTCTCCGGAACATTGGTCGGCGGCAAGGATTCGAAGTCTTTGACCCGCGTGGATGCGGACACATTTGGCGATGGCCAAGCAGTGGGGCGTCTCGCTGTCGATGCGGGATCAGGGCTGACCTATATTCAGATCGAACTGCAAAGCTCACTGGAAGTGGCTGTAGTCCTTGAATTTGATCCATCCGTTCACGCGATGAGGGCCTTTGAACAGCAGTCGCCGATCTCTGGTAACCTCACCTCCGGACATGGGCAAGTACGTGCATCTCACGTCGGGGAGAATCGCTACCTGTTCGTTCTGAGTACTGACAGTGAAACGAGTTCGCCGGTAGTTGTACGCGTAGAGTCGACCGGGGTGATTTACAGTCGCGAACTCCAATTGCAGTGATTCACCAACTTGAAACCAACAGAATTGTATTTAAAGCAACGATAGATAGAAGTGAACCGGAAATAGGAGGTGCGTAATGGCACAGCAGGAAAAGAGCAAAACAAAGGTAATCATCCTCGGCGGCATAGTCGCCGTCGGACTCGTGATCGTCGTCATGGCGATAACCGGCTATCCGCCGTCGAATGACGAAGTCACAGGATCGATCGGTGTTGCCAACCGTTATCGCGACGGTCAGGTCACCGAAAATGACGTGAAGATCGAAGATGCGGAGATCCAGGCATTGTTGCAGGACAACAAGGTCATCGAAATCCTTCAAAGCCCGGAGTTCCAGGAACTGGCGAAGAAGCCCGGCGTGCTTGACTTGATGAAGAGCCCTTCATTTGCCGAGCTGGCCAAATCGCCGGCACTGGCCGAACTCACGGGCAATCCGCAGTTTGCGGAGCTCGCAAAGAACCCCACCTACCTCGAACTCGCCAAGTCGCCGATCATGGTCGAGTTCAATCGTAATCCCACATGGGCAGAGTTGGCAAAAAGCCCGGTCGCGGTTGAGTTGGCGAAATCACCGATCTTTGTCGACCTGTCAACCAAACCGAGCTTCATGGAGTTTGCGAAGGTCCCGGCGGTTGTCGATCTCATAAAGAATCCCAAGTTTGCAGATCTCGCCAAGAAGGCGAATGTCGTCGAGCTTAGCAAAAGCCCGGCGTTCGTAGACATGATCAAGCAGCCGCAGTATGCCGATCTTGCGAAGCAGCCGGAGTTTGCCGACTTGATCAAGAATCCGAAGTTCGCTGAACTTGCCAAGTCTCCCGTCATAGTTGAGCTTGCCAAGAAGCCGCAGATCCTCGACCTGGCCACCAAGCCCGGGTTTATTAATCTTGTGAAGAATCCGACATTGGCCGAACTGGCGAAGAACCCGATCTATCTCGACTTGGCATCCAAGCCAATGATCGCCGAACTTATGAAGTCGCCCGCATTTGTCGACCTGGCCAAGAACCCGGCCTTCATTGACTTGGCGACCAATCCGAAGTTCGCGGATTTGATCAAGAAGCCCGCTTTCGTTGATCTGGCCACGAATCCGAAGTTCGCCGAACTGACAACCAACCCGAAGTTCATGGACATGATTAAGTCGCGGAAGCCCTCGATCGACTAATTCGGAGTAGAGTTAAGACGTAAATTTCGCTGAGGCGCGGTCGATTTCGACCGCGCCTCTTCTATTTGATTTTGGTATCCTATGGCCACAATGATCTCTCGAACCCTCATACTCACAGCCGTGTTTGCATTCTCGACCCTGCTAACATCAACAGCCGGCGCCGGGCTACGCTATCTCGAGACAGCGCGTATGCGGCTGGTGTACATCGATGGACTGCACTCGTTTCTGGCGCCGTATGCCGCGACATGCTTTGAGAACTCGAGCAACTTCCACGCCGCATTATGGGGGCATCGGCTCGATGGGAAGGTCAACGTTTTCCTTCACGATCTCGGCGACCAGGCAAACGGCGGCGCTAAGAACATTCCTCGCAACATGATCATCGCGGCAATCGCACCATTCAACTACGCCTACGAGACCATGCCGGCCAGCGAACGGATCAATACGATCATGAATCATGAGGTCGCGCATCTCTACACGATGGACCGTGCGGCATCGTGGGATCGGTTTTTCCGCGGCGCATTTTTCGGCAAGCCGGAACCCGTCGCTGAGCAACCGCTTTCCATTCTGTACGATTATTTGACGTCGCCGCGACGATCCGCGCCACGTTGGTATCAGGAAGGTATCGCCGTCTTCCTAGAAACCTGGATGGCCGGCGGCTACGGCCGTGCCTTGGGCGCATACGACGAGATGGTGTTCCGGACTATGGTTCGTGACAGCGCGCGTTTCTACGAGCCCATCGGTCTTGAGTCAGAGGCGACCAGGAAGGATTTCCATGTCGGCGTGAATTCCTATCTCTATGGTACCCGGTTCATGAGCTATCTCGCGATCCAATCTGGACCAGAAAAGGTCATGGAGTGGGTCAACCGCACCAATGGCAGCAAAGCGTACTTTATGTCGCAGTTTCGTCGTGTGTTCGGCATCTCGATGAACCAAGCGTGGCGTGAGTGGATTGCCATGGAACGTCAGTTCCAGGCCGACAATCTCGCGCTGGTGCGTCAGTTTCCTGTAACGCCAACGCGCGACCTGTCACCCTATGCGATGGGCTCCATGTCGCGCCAATTTGTGGACACCACATCCGGAACACTTTACGCCGCGGTCAATTACCCGGGAAAGATCCCGCACATCGCAGCGATCGACTTGGAGGACGGTACTGTCGAACGGATATGCGAGATCAAGGGGGCTTCGCTGTACTACGCCTCGTCCCTGGCATATGATCCACGATCCAACACAATGTTTTACACGACCGACAACTACGGCTGGCGCGACTTGTGCGCGGTCAATACCAAGACGAGGAAGCAACACACATTGCTTAAAGATGCGCGGATCGGCGATCTCGCATTCAATCAAGCCGACAGTTCGATTTGGGGTGTACGTCACTTCAACGGTATCTCGACAGTAGTACGCATCCCGCATCCCTACACTGAGTGGAACACTGTGTATCCGTTCCCATATGGGAAAGACATCTACGATCTCGACATTTCGCCCGACGGTCGCCTGCTGTCAGCATCACTTGCCTACGTCTCGGGTCAGCAAACGCTGATCATGATGCACACCGATTCGCTGTTGGCTGGAGACACATCGCACACCGAGCTATATGACTTTCAGAACACAATTCCGCAGAGTTTCATATTCTCTTCCGATGGACGGTACCTCTATGGCTCTTCGTACTTTACCGGTGTCTCGAATATCTTTCGCTACGATCTCACGCTCGACTCTATGGATGCGATGTCCAATGCGGAAACCGGGCTCTTCCGTCCGCTGCCGCTATCGGCTGACTCGGCGATCGCATTTCGTTTCACATCGAAGGGATTCGTCCCCGTCATCGTGCCACTACATCCTCTCCATGACGTGAACGCGATACACTACTTCGGTCAGGCAATCGTTGACAAACACCCGATCGTCAAAGAGTGGATCGCCGGTTCACCGGGATCGATTGATCTCGATTCACTGACAATCAAGAC
>JBKKDE010000267.1:0-2956 GCA_046708665.1 Candidatus Zixiibacteriota bacterium
CATCGGTTGATGCCAGAAGTTGGCAATGGCAATTTGGCGCTGATGATTCGAGCACCATCCAAGACCCCAACCACGTTTTTGGCCCCGGGTTGCATGATGTGCAGTTAAAGATATCAACTCCGAACGGAGACGGAGTCGAATTGAAGAGAAACTTCATCACAGCACTTGCAGAAACTCTCTTCGTGAGCGACACGACTGCATTGCCTGGGACATCGTTGTGCCTTGAAGTTCGCCACAGGAACAACGTCCCGCTCAAGGAACTCAAGCTGCCGATAGCACTGTCAGGCGTCCCGAGTATCGCATTCCTGGATTCAATTACAACCGATGGTTGCCGAACTGATTACTTCGAAGGCAAATCCCTGGTGCTGGACAACCGTGAGAACGGACAAGCAGTGATTCTCCTTAAAGCGGATCAAGGTGGAGGGGCGCCCCCGCTCATGTCAGGCGACGGGCCGATAGCGCGAGTGTGGGTACGAGTGGATTCTGCTGCGATACCCGGCCAGAGAATTGTGCTCTCGATGCCATCCTTAGGATCGCAATCCCAGTACGTGTTGAGCGCACGAACTGTGACGACCGAGTACGTGCCGGTTGCTGACAGGGCAAGCGTTACTGTACGAGAGGCATGCAACTGTACCTGCCACGCTGATCCTGCCTGCGATGGTGCATCCGATGTAGTGGACGTTGTCATCGCGATGGATCGATTTCTCAATCTCAGCGGGAGCATCGGTGACACATCCTGTCCGGCACACGACTCAATTGTTGACGGACGTACCGATCTCGACTGCTCTGGATCAACCGACTTCCAAGATGTCGTGCTCATGATTGATGTCGTCTTTCGCGGCGGCAACTCCGATTTGGTATTCTGTCGTCCCTGCCTTTAGTGCCGCGTTCAAACTGGTACGGTGCTCAACTCTTGCACTGAAGGCATTTCTGCATTACTTTTCACTGTGGCGGTGGTGGCTATGTTTACGTGTCCGGAATTAACCATACTCCGAATTATCGGGCCGTAGTCTGGCGGTTGGTCGCTTGCGAATGTTTTTTCAACGACGTCGGCGACTGAGCCGGCGTCGTTTTGATTTGTGGCACGGGTGAATTAGGGTAGTGACACTGGGTGAGCCGGGATGTAAATAGGCAGGTCAAAAAAGATTGCTTCGCCCCGCATAAAGCGCGGGGCTCGCAATGACGGAGTTGCTGGGGTAATGCATATGAATGAGAAGTCGGTAGCACCGGATCAGGATATCGAGGTAGTCGCAGCGCGGACGTCGTACGCGGAGCTTGAGGAGCGGATCCTTGCCTTCTGGGAGAAGGAGAAGATTTTCGAGCAGTCGGTGGCGATCCGTAAGGACGCGAAATCATTCGTGTTCTTCGAGGGGCCGCCGACTGCCAATGGCAAGCCCGGTATCCATCATGTCATAGCCCGTACGATCAAGGATTTGGTGTGCCGTTACCAGACCATGAAAGGGTTCCGGGTCGAGCGCAAGGCGGGATGGGACACGCATGGATTACCTGTTGAGATCGAGGTGGAAAAGCAGCTCGGGCTCGAGTCGAAGCAGAAGATCGTGGAGTATGGAGTCGCCAAATTCAATGCTCAGTGCCGTGAGTCGGTGTTCAAGTACAAACAGGAATGGGACCGTCTCACCAAGCGAATCGCCTTTTGGGTCGATCTTGAGCACCCGTACGTTACGTATGAAAACAACTACATCGAATCGGTGTGGTGGATTCTCGCGCAATTCTTCAATCGCGACCTGCTTTATGAAGGTCACAAGATTGTGCCGTATTGCCCGCGTTGCGGGACTGGACTTTCCAGTCACGAAGTTGCGCTTGGATACGACACTGTCAAGGATCCGTCGATTACAATCACGATGCCATTGGCTGATGATCCGGATACCTCGCTGCTCGTCTGGACGACCACACCGTGGACGCTGTTCTCCAACGCCGCAGTCGCAGTCGGCGCGGATATCGATTATGTCGTCGCAGTCAAAGAGGGCAAGAAGTACATCCTTGCGGCTGCACGCGTGCAGAGTGTGCTCAAAGCGGATTTCGAGATTGAGAAGCAGTTCAAGGGGAGTGATCTAGTCGGGAAGAAGTATGTTCCGTTGTTCGACTACTTCGCTGATACGCCCGAGCCCAAGGCATTCACGGTTCTCGATGCCGACTTTGTAAGCACCGAGGACGGTACCGGCATCGTGCACATCGCGCCGGCGTTCGGAGCCGACGACTACGAACTGGGCCGCATGCACGGCTTGCCGGTCCTGCAGCCAGTGAAGCCGGATGGCACCTATGAGGCGAAGATTGCCGAGTATGCCGGGCAGTTCGTGAAGGACGCCGATAAGCGGATCATAAAAGACATCAAGACGAAGGGTCGTCTCTACGACTCCGGGCAGATTGAACATACATACCCGTTCTGCTGGCGGTGTACGTCGCCGCTCTTGTATTACGCACGGCGTTCGTGGTACATCCGTACCGCGCAATTCCGCGAGCGTCTGCAGGCGTTGAACAAGACAATCAACTGGTATCCGCCGGAGATTGGCGCCGGTCGTTTCGGTGAGTGGTTGGCGAACAATGTCGATTGGGCATTGTCGCGCGAGCGTTTCTGGGGCACACCGTTGCCGATCTGGGTATGTGCCGGATGCGGTGAGAAGACCGCGGTTGAATCCGTGGCCGACCTCAGGGCGCGCGGGTCGCATGTCATGGAGCCACTCGATCTTCACAAACCGTATGTCGATGAAATCACGATCACGTGCGCGAAGTGCAAAGGCGAGATGCGACGCGTGCCCGATGTTATCGACGTGTGGTTTGATTCAGGCGCGATGCCGTATGCGCAGTGGCACTACCCATTTGAGAACAAAGAGCGCTTCGAAGAACTGTTTCCTGCTGATTTCATCACCGAAGGCGTGGATCAGACACGTGGTTGGTTCTATTCGCTGCACGCGATTTCCACCGTTCTCATGGATCG
>JBKKDE010000268.1:0-3727 GCA_046708665.1 Candidatus Zixiibacteriota bacterium
CTGGTACGGCGATGCCGCCAGGACGTTATGCATCGGAAGTGTCTCCGCCGAAGCCCAGCGTCTGCTTGACGTTACTAAAGAGGCGCTCAAGCGCGGAATCGCGCAAGCCAAAGCCGGCAATCGATTGGGAGACATCTCAGCGGCCGTACAAAAGTACGCTGAAGAGCATGGCTACTCTGTAGTGCGAGAGCTGGTGGGGCACGGCATCGGCCAGCGAATGCATGAAGAACCGCAGGTGCCGAATTTTGGACGCGCCAACACAGGCCCCGAACTGAAGGCAGGAATGGTATTGGCGATCGAGCCCATGCTGAACGTGGGTGGTTGTGAAGTTAGCTTCGATTCGGATAAGTGGACTGTCCGGACGGCCGACGGGTCTCTCTCGGCTCATTTCGAGCACACGGTGGCGATCACCGAGAACGGCCCCGAGATTCTAACCGTTGCCAGGGGAGCCAACTGAATGGCCAAAGAGCAGGCAATCACCGTAGAAGGAAAGGTGGTTGAACCATTGCCGAATGCCATGTTCGAAGTCGAACTCGAAAACGGGCATCGGGTGCTTGCTCATGTCTCAGGAAAGATGAGGATGCATTTTATCAAGATTCTTCCCGGCGATCGCGTCACCCTGGAACTGTCGCCATATGATCTGAGCCGTGGACGAATCGTGTACCGTTATAAATAGTCACGCTCTAATCGGAAGTCAGGAAGGTTGTCATGAAAGTACGTTCATCGATCAAGCCGCGTTGCGAAAAGTGCAAGATCATCCGTCGTAAAGGCGTCATGCGGATCATTTGCACCAATCCACGTCACAAGCAGCGTCAGGGATAATTGGACAGGCGCCCGCAGACGCGGTGCGCACGGAGATAGAGAATGGCTCGTATTGCAGGAATCGATTTGCCGAAGGATAAGCGGGTGGTCATTGCGCTCACCTATATCTACGGCATTGGCCCGACCGCGGCGGACAAGATCATCAACAGCACGCGCGTCAGCCCCGACACGCGGGTCAACGCGCTGACCGATGATGAAGTTGCACGTCTACGCGAAGAGATCGAATCGAACTATCGCGTCGAGGGCGCGTTGCGCGGCGAAGTGCAGATGAATATCAAACGTTTGATCGACATCGGCTGCTACCGTGGCCTGCGTCATCGCCGCAATCTGCCGACACGTGGCCAGCGTACCAAGACCAACGCCCGTACTCGCAAGGGACCGCGCAAAGGCATCGGCCGTAAGTAAGCATTCACAGTATTTAGTGTTTCGATTGGACAGGGGATAAACGTGGCTGAAGCAACACCCAAAAAGAAAAAAGGTCGCCGCAAACGCGGGCGTGTTGAACCCATGGGCAAGGCCTTCATTCAGGCCACCTTCAACAACACGATCGTGACACTGACCGACATCAACGGTGAAGTGTTGTCATGGTCATCGTCCGGACGCCAGGGATTCAAGGGCTCGAAGAAGAGCACCCCATTCGCCGCACAGCAAGCCGCGGCGACAGCGGCGCGTGAGGCGATGGAACTGGGACTGCGCAAAGTCGAGATCAGCGTGAAGGGGCCGGGTTCAGGACGCGAAGCCGCAATTCGCTCGCTGTCGGCCGCGGGCCTTGAGGTTGTCGCGATTAAGGACGTCACGCCGATCCCGCACAATGGGTGCCGTCCGCCCAAGCGCCGTAGAGTGTAACGAGAATTTTTGGCAGTGAACTGGTCCGCGATGCACGCGGACGAATACGAGAAAGTGGAGTAAATAAATCGCATGGCGCGTTACCGAGATCCCAATTGCCGTTTGTGCCGCCGCGAAGGCGAAAAGCTCTTCCTGAAAGGTTCGCGTTGCTTCTCCGAGAAGTGCCCGATCGAGAAGGGTGCGGGCGCTCCGGGACAGCACGGCGCGAATACACGGCGCAAAGTGTCCGAGTATGGCGTGCAGCTTCGTGAGAAGCAGAAGGTCCGCCGGTTGTACGGCGTCCTGGAAAAGCAATTCCGTCACTACTATGAGACCGCAGTGCAGACCCGCGGTGTCACTGGTGAGAATCTGCTCATCCTGTTGGAACGCAGGCTGGACAACGTTGTCTACCGCCTCGGATTTGCTCCGTCGCGCAAAGCCGCCCGCCAGTTGGTGAGACACCGTCATTTCACCGTCAATGAAGGCGTGGTCGATATCCCATCCTTCTTGGTTGGCCCTGGCGACGTGATCAAGGTGCGCGACAAGTCCAAGCGCCTCGAAATTATTCATATGGCATTGCGCGACTCGGGCCGCTCCGCGGACTTGCCGTGGTTCCGCCTGGATAAGGCGCATCTCGAGGGCGAAATGCTGGCATTGCCGCAGCGCGCCGAGATTCCGACGCCCGCGCAGGAGCAGTTGATCGTCGAGTTATATTCACGTTAACCGTGGCGGAGGCACAGACATTATGAAGTGGAAAGCACTCACTATGCCGAAGGAGATCGTCATCGAAGAAACTTCGAAGACGCCGACCTACGCGCGGTTCTTTATCGAGCCACTGGAACGCGGTTTTGGCAGCACCATAGGCAATTCTCTCCGACGCACGCTCATCTCGTCGATCCAGGGCGCAGCGGTTGTCGGAGTTCGCATCGAAGGTGTGGTCCACGAATTCTCGACCATCCCGGGCGTGTTCGAAGATGTCACCGACATCATCCTGAACATCAAGCAGTTGCGTCCGCAGTTGTACTCGGACGGTCCGGAGACCATCGCGTTGGATGTCGATCAGGTCGGCCGCTACAGCGCCGGCAAAATCGAAGAACACGCCAACGTCAAGATTCAGAATCCCGACATGCACCTGCTTGAGCTGACCAAGGACGCCCGTGTTCGCGTTGAACTCGATGTCGCTTCAGGTCGCGGCTATGTGATCGCCGAGCAGAACAAGCGTCCGGATGCGCCAATCGGAACGATTCCGGTGGATGCGCTCTTTTCGCCGGTGACCAAGGTCAATTACAGTGTTGAGAATACACGCGTCGGACAGCGCACGGATTATGATCGCTTGATCGTCGATGTCTGGACCGACGGTACCATTCTGCCGGTCGATGCGGTGTCGTATGCCGCCAAGATCATGCGCGATCACTTCCAGTTGTTCGTCACGGTGGACGAGGAGTTTATCGAAGATTCGCACTCGGAGATCGACGAAGAGACCATGCGCATCCGTCAGTTGCTGTCGATGCGCGTCGATGAACTTGAATTGTCGGTTCGTTCATCGAACTGCCTGCGCGCTGCCAATATCGTCATGCTGGAAGACTTGGTCCGCCGCACCGAATCGGAAATGCTCAAGTACAGAAACTTCGGACGCAAGTCATTGACCGAGCTCAACGGAATTCTCTCCGAGTTGGGACTGCATTTCGGGATGGATATCGATAAGTACAAGGAGCCGGCGCGTGAGTCGTCGGTCGAATCGCTCAACTAGGACTATTGTCGGAATAGGGTTTCCAGATGCGACATCAACGTACTGTAAAAAAGCTCGGACGCACGGCGGCACACCGGACTGCTATGCTCGCCAATATGGCGACATCGCTATTTCGTTCGCACGCCATCATCACGACACGGGCCCGTGCCCGCGTCCTGCGTTCCGTGGCTGAGAAATTGATCACGCTCGGCAAGCGTGGTGACATCCACGCCCGTCGACTGGCGTCACGCCGCATTCGCGACCGTGTCATCTTGAAGAAGCTCTTTGATGAGATCGCGCCACAGTTCACCACGCGTAACGGAGGCTACACGCGGATCATCAAGATCGGCC
>JBKKDE010000269.1:0-5539 GCA_046708665.1 Candidatus Zixiibacteriota bacterium
CCTCAAGATCCTCGAATTGGAAAGGGATCATCTGTGGGCGGCCAATCAACTTGTGGCGCTCTATGAGTCGTCCGGGCGGTTTGATGAAGCATACGAGGCACGTAAGACGTCGCTGAAGATTTCCGGATTGAAAGACGGACAGTCGCTCGCGCTCTACAAGACTCTTGCGGGTACCAAGCTTGCGACTCAGGGCAAAAAGAGCGAAGCACGGGTAGAGTATAAAGACGCCCTTTCACACGATCCGAATTGCATCCCGGCCCTGCTATATATTGGCGATGCTTACTGGGAAGACGGACGCGCCGACGAGGCGGTTGAGTGGTGGATGCGGCTGGCGAATGCGCATCCACAGGCGGCGCATCTGGTGTTTGCGCGGCTGGAACGCGCCTACTTTGATCTTGGCCAGTATGGCGAAATCACCAAGTTCTACGACCGCATTATCGAGAAGGATCCTGACAACACGACCGCATTAATTGGCTTGGCCGATCTCGCCCTTAAGAAGGGCGAGTTCGACCGCGCCCTACAGCAGTACCGCCATGTCCTCGAAGTTGACAACGATAATGTCGCCGCACGGGCAGGAATCATCAGCGCTCTTGCACGCATGAAGCGTTGGCCGCAGGTTGCCGAGGAAGTCGATCAGTTTCTCGATGCCGCGGCATTCTCCGAGACCGACTATATCTGCTCAAAGTGTGGACAGCGCGAGCATGAGCCGACGTGGTATTGCCCGCAGTGCAAAGCGGTGGGATCCTTCAAGCTGTGGGATACGTCGAGCCAGACCGCGACGACGAAGGTATAGGACCTATTGGACCTACGCTCTACAAAACTTCTTATCAAAATCGAATATCGGAATCTTTACCATGGTCGGGCGTCCGTGCGGGCACGAGAACGGGTTCTCGGTGTGCATGAGACGCGCGAAGAGCGCCTGCATCTCTTCGGCTTTCAAGCGATCGCCTGACATCACCGCCGAACGGCACGCCGCTGAGGCCGCCGCCGCTTTCAACTGATCCTCTCCCCCGCGTTTGGCGACTTCGATATCTTCGAGGATGCGCCGGAAGAGCAAGACAGGGTTCTTGACGCGCAGTCCGGTGGGAATCCCTTCGAGCAGGACAGTGCGTTGGCCGAACTCGCGGACTTCGAAGCCGAGCGACGCGAGAATTTCGACGGCTTGCTCGTAGACTGTCCACTCGCGCGATTCGAGATCGATTGATTCTGGAAACAGCATGCGTTGGGTTTCGGGTTTGCGCTTCATCGCCTTGCGAAGAATTTCCTCGTAGAGGATGCGTTCATGGGCGGTGTGTTGATCGATCACCCAGAGTTCTTCGCCAACAACCGTGACGATGTAGAGATCGCGAAACTGCCAGAAGTTCGAGATGTCGGCCACTTGCGCGGATGGCCGTGGCACAAAGGCATCATCTTCCACTGGCTGAGTCGGTGCGGGCACACCGGGCTCGCCCACAACATCAGGAACTACAGCCGCATCTTGAACCGGAGGCGAGAGCCATGCTTCGAGATTGTCGGCGGCCGAACCGCAGGAACCGGGATCATTCATCTCGACACGCGGCGCGACGTCGATGATCGGCGGAAACGGGAGCCGTTCACTTTCTTGCGGCGCAGTGTACGATGGTTTCATTTCCAATACTGGCGCGGTGCGTGGCGAGGAGAAGATCGCTTTGTTGATAGCGTAGTAGATGATGTCGTAGACTGCACGGTCATGCGCGAAACGCACCTCACGTTTGGTCGGGTGCACATTCACATCCACTTTGCGGGGGTTGACTGACACGCAGATGACAGCGAATGGATAACGTCCGCGTGGGATTGTCTCGCCGTAGGCATTGGTTGCCGCATGCTGTAGCGATTGCGACCAGACACGGCGTCCATTGACGTACAGTAGAATCCGGTCCCGTGACGAACGGGACAACTCCGGCTTGCCGGCATATCCCGAGACTCCGAGTTCGGCATCACCGCCTGAGAACGGCACCAGCATTTCGCCGATGCGATCACCGAAGAGATCAGATACACGTTCTGTCATCTTGTCGGTACCGGCGACCTGCAGTGCCGGCTTGTCATCCACCAATAGCGAGAAACCGACACGGTGATGGTAGACGGCGAAGTCGGTGACGGTCTCGATCACGCGCTTGATCTCGGTGGTCGGAGCGCGCAAGTACTCGCGTCGCGCCGGTGTGTTGTAGAACAGATGCCGCACAGTAATTGATGTCCCCGGTGCGGCGCCAATTGCGCCGGAATCGGTGCGTGTGCCGCCTTCCCAGAACATCATGCTGGCGCCGTCATCGTTGCGGCGTCGTGAGACTATCTCCAAGTGCGCTATCGAAGAGATGGCGGCTAACGCCTCGCCGCGAAATCCAAAGGTCAGAATTGTTTCGAGGTCTTCGGCGGAGTGTATCTTCGAGGTCGCGTGACGCAATATTGCGGTCGGCACATCGACCGGACTCATGCCGATACCGTTATCGACAATGCGAATTTCTTCGGCGCCGGCCTGCTTGATCGAAACGTCGATCTGCGTCGCGCGCGCGTCGAGGGCGTTCTCTACCAGTTCCTTGACCACTGATGCGGGACGTTCGATCACCTCGCCTGCCGCGATCTGATCAATCAGATGCTCGGGCAGGACGGTGATGATGCGGTCGTGAGATAATGTCGCTTCTGTCATTTGTGCTTCACTCATAGTGCCGATCAGTCCATTCCACTAAGCAATCCGTCTGTGATGCTCTAGCCCAGGGCGTGAACCCTGGGTCAATGAGTGCAAAAACAGAAAGCCCTGAAAGGGCGACACTTCCAACACCTCAAGAACTTTCTACCTGACCACTCCCGTCAATCCCATGCTTTGAGAGGAATCCTTGCACTTCCTCAATATACGTCATCTTCCGATGATGTTCTTCCTGCGATCCGATGTACTTGCGGACGGCAGCGATCTGTGATTCGCTGACGCTAAACGCAGAGAACCCGCTCTGCCACGCAAAGGCGCTGAGAGTGGGAATTTCTTCGTGGATCCATTTGGAAGAATTCGATTTGATGAGACGGACCATGTCGGAAACTGACCGGTCTGGGGGCACCACGACGAGAATGTGCACATGCTCCGCCATGCCATTGATGGCAAGTGTGTGGCCGTTGGATCGTTCGATTGTCGCTTTCATGTACGCGAAGAGTCGTGGTCTCAAGGCAGGTGCGAGCCAAGGCTCTCGGTTCTTGGTCGAGAATATTATGTGAATCGTGAGTTTTGTCAGAGAATGTGACATTGGAGGTGTCGCCCTTTCAGGGCTTTCCTACTTCTGCTCCCAATTCCCAGGGCTTACGCCCTGGGCTAGAGCACGCTCACGGAGTGCGGGGTAAGTTGCCGGATTTCCTCCGAGTGTCCAGAGCGCATACCCTGACGAAATCTGCAATGCGGCGTTAAGAATGGCGCTCCCGGGAACGCCAATCTCCCGATTGGCGTCTTACGAATCAATCCCCCCGCAGGCGTTTAGTCAACTCGTCCAGCTTGTTCAATGCTTCCATTGGTGTCATAGTGTCGGTGCGCAGACCGGCGAGCTCGTCCATTGTCTGGACTTGCGAGTCGGAGAAGAGCGATGCCTGCTGGACATCCATGCGCGATTTGGGTTTGAGTGTGCCGCGTCCTTTCAGCGGATCGAAGCTGCCATCTTCCAGCGACCGGAGAATTTCTGAGGCGCGTGAGACTATTGATGGCGGTACTCCGGCCATCTTGGCGACGTGGATGCCGAACGAATCGTCGCAGGCGCCCTCTTTGACACGAAACAGAAACACCACGCGTCCATCCTTCTCTTTCACTGCCAGATGGTGATTGTGGATGGCGGCGAAACGGTCGGACAACGCTGTTAGTTCGTGGTAATGCGTGGCGAATAGTGTGCGCGGGCAGCGTGATGAAGATTGCGCCAAATGCTCGGCCAGGGCCCAAGCGATTGCGACGCCATCGTAGGTCGAAGTGCCGCGTCCGACTTCATCGAAGAGGATCAGCGACCTCAGGGTTGCTCCTTGCAGGATGCGCGCGGTTTCGGCCATCTCGACCATGAATGTCGAACGGTTGCGCGCGAGATCATCGTCGGCGCCGACTCGTGTGAAGATGCGGTCGCAGACGCCGATTGTCGCTCTATCGGCTGGCACAAACGATCCCGCTTGTGCCATGAGCACGATCAACCCGACCTGACGCAAGTATGTCGATTTGCCCGCCATGTTTGGACCGGTCAGAAGTTGCAGCCATCCATTGTCGTCGGAGAAGACGGTGTCGTTGGGGACAAATCCGCCTGCGGGGTTGATGGTCTCGAGCACAGGGTGACGCCCCCCGCGTATGTCGAGCGTGCGGTCATCGGTAAACTTAGGGCGCGCGTATCCGCGCGCCAGCGCCGCCTGTGCGAATGAACAGGCAACGTCGATCCGTGCCAGGGCGGATGCGAGCTTCGATAGCAATCCGATGTGACCTGTCAAATCCTGCCGCAGTTGGATGAACAGTTGTTCTTCGAGTGTCGCGGCGCGTTCATCGGCGCGCAGGACAATCTCCTCTTTCTCTTTCAAATCCTCGGTGATGTAGCGTTCGCCGTTGACCAGTGTCTGTTTACGAATCCAGTTCTCCGGTGTACGGTCGCTCTGTGCGCGCGAGACCTCGATGAAATAGTTGAAGACGCGGTTGTAGCCGACCTTCAGAGTCGTGATGCCGGTTTCTTCGCGCAACCGTGCTTGTAGCCCGGCAATCCAGGTCCGCGCATCGGCCGCGCCATCGTGCAGGGCATCCAGTTCCGACGAGAAACCATGCTTGAAGATGCCGCCTTCTTTAATACTGAGAGGCGGATCATCCACGATGCTGCGCTCCAGCAGTCCGTTGATCTCGTTAATGCGCAGTCTAAAGCCTGCGCTACCAATCTCGGTAGGTGAAGAGTCTTGGGTTGCACAGACTTTAGTCTGTGCAACAAGCGGGGATCCAGCAACGGCGGCCTCGATCACCGGCCAACGCGCTAACGTCTCGTGTAACCCGATTAAGTCGCGTGGCCCGACACGTTCGGCGCCGAGACGTCCGACGAACCGTTCGACATCGAACACGGTCCTAAGTGCTTCGCGCAATCGTGAGAGTCTCCCACGGTCCTTGATCAGAAACTCGACTTCATCGAGACGCGCCTCGATGGCCACGCGGTCAGTCAGCGGACGTGTCAGGCGCTCGCGCAGGAATCGTCGTCCCATTGAAGTGTGACAGTGATCGAGGACTTTGGCAAGAGTGGGTCGGTCGGAATGGGGGCGTCCGACAACATCGAGGTGCAGCGCCGATTGCGGATCGAGCGAGATGGTGTCGCTGGAGACTAGCGACGTTATCGCGTTGATATGCAGTAGTGGAGCGCGTTTGGTTTCGCGGAGGTAGGCGATCAACGCTCCGGCGACCGACACGGCGGATTGACTCGATCCATTCGCGCCAATTCCTATCGCATCAAGATCGTGCACGCCGAAATGCAACTTGAGCGCTTTGGCGGCTTCGGAGTTTTCGAACCGCCATGATGGCCACTTGGTAATCGCGGTTTGCCCACTC
>JBKKDE010000270.1:0-5520 GCA_046708665.1 Candidatus Zixiibacteriota bacterium
CTCTATCGTCGTGAGACAGAGAGGGCACTCGGCGGAAGGGTCACCTACGTCTCACACGTAGAACTTTGATAGCCACCCTACCGCAGACCCTCTCCTGTCGCTTCGGCTACGCCGAATCGACATCCTCCCCCAGAGGGGAGGTTAGCTCTCGTTCTCCCCCCACCTGTGGGTGATGTCGCGTCAGCGCTCTTTGTCGAAGATCCTAAGCGAAGCGTGAGGGCTGACGTGACAGAGAGGGCAAGCTGCGGGAGTGATCGAGTCGAGCCCTGAGTCGCCACACTACCGCATCCGTTCAGGCCGCAAAGAGGAAGGTCTACCACGCCGGGAATAACTCCCCAACTCATCTGTATTGCAGGCGAGACTCTTAGCCAAGTCCATCCGGCGAGGGGTTTCTGAAATTCGCTTGACCCTGATCCAAGGGCTTGCCTATCATGGCGTTTCGGCTTTTACGGGCTAAGTGTCCGTCGTACAAAACGGTAGCGAAAGGAATCGATCTCATGCAAGTATTGAAGTCGCGCTGGATGGCCCTAGCGGCAATATGCCTCTCCCTGACCATGATCTCCGGCTGTCAGATTGATGGTTCCACTGGTTCCAGCAGCGGGGATTTGACCTATATCAGAGTTACCCCGGATTTAAAGCTCCACGCTGAGCCAGAAGGATACATTTACCAGTTGTGGATATTTTCGATCGGATTGGTCGATGACACCATTCCGGTCTTTGGGCAACCTCAACCGCTGGTTCGCTTCAAATGGGATCCGTATCTCTATGCTGCAACTGACGAAAACGGGAATTATCTCACGCTGACAAGTGAAAGCGGTATGCGGCTTGATACCAGCGTCTCGGCGCATTTTTCATCGTTCACAAACACCGCGATCGCCTTCCTGACGCTCGAACCGATTGACGACCCACTCCCCATGACCCAGAATGGCCCAATTTTGCTGGCCCTCAACGTCAATCCACAATCGTTCACAACCGCGATGATCAGCCCTTATCAGTTGATTACGTTCTTCCAGATACCACCGCCTGCGGGGTCTTATCGGCTGCTCTCGCAGAGCAACAAGAAGGGTACTCAGAACCCGAATTGGCGCGACAATGAGACCGAAGGATACGGAATCTGGTTTGCGAATCCCCGGTTAGAGGACAACACGACTCTCGATAGCGTCAATGGTTGGCAAGCGTATACCAAGACCGCCGTGCCCACCGTCGGCGACGCTTATCTCTATTCGATCTGGATTCACATGGTTCATCCGGAGAGTTCATTCTCGAATTTCGGACGCATCCTTGATAACCGCGAGCCAAACTTCGAATTCCGGGATGGATTCCCGTCGCACGCGCCTGGCCGCTTCGGGCCGTCGGAGACGATCAACCGTCCCAATCCTGATCCGGATCTTCCAGGTGTGCAACTGGGGAATGATCCTGTATCCATCAACGGTCAGGTGGTCGGTTACCGCTACATCATTACTCATCCTGGGACACCAACCGCGGCGCCGCCGATACCGGCTCGCGTTGACACCTGCATCATCCGTATCGACGATCCCTCGCTGACACGTTGCAACCGTGACCGAAAACGGGTCATTGACACTTCGTTTGTAGATACCGTGAGAGTCATCGACACCATGTTTGTCGATACCTTCCCGGTCGCGACTTTCGATAACATCGACACGCTTCCGAAGGCATTCCGCATCACAAATGGGGATACGTCAATGGGACCCGGGCTTGCGGGGCTCTTGGATGTTAGCAATCCCGAAGCGTTGGGGGCCCTACCGAATGGCGCAGGGTTCCTCTTTTTCGGATGGGAGTACGAAGCTTGGCTCGTGTTTACACAAGAGTCAGGAATCCCGCCGATGTCGCTTGGCCGATTCAAGGGACCGAGTGGATCTGACTCGGGCAATCCCTACACGTTTACCGACAGCCGCTACGACAGGAATTTCGATTTCCCAGGAGAGGACTTCCTGCAGAACCTGTCCTCGCACCACCCCGCGCTTTCCTCGCCTCTCGATGTGATTCACGATCCGAGGGCAGAAAAGATTTGGATTACTATCGAACCAGACGACGACTTCGGATACGATTGGGCGCCTGAGGAACCCAACACCCAGTTTATCTATCTCTCCGGATATCTTCCAAAGGATCTCGACACTTTGCAGTCAGCACAGTTCCCGCTCGTGCATCGGGATTTGAATCCTAATCCGAACGGGCTGAACAACGGGAACTTCTTCCCGACCGTCACAGTGCAGTTCCTCCCCGCACCCTCCGAATGACATTTCTGATAATTGGATTCGAGAAAGGGCGCCAATAGGCGCCCTTTTTTCATTCGAGCTATGCAAACTGCTGAGGATAATCCACGTGAGTGCGCAGGGAGATGCAACAGGCGAAGGTAGACAGCGACTCAGCAATCAACCATATCCCACTGGAATACAACGTGATGTGCTAAGACGATTAAAGAAGTACGTCATGGCACGGCGGTTGCGGAATAGCAATACAACTGGAGAATACGATCATGAGCCTTGTACGCCACCGTTATCCCGGAAACCAGAGTCGCAAGCTTACGGCAGATCGCGTTACTATGTTCCTCCTCGTCGTCGTTGTCGTCGCCGTCTTCATGGCGCTGACATTTGGCGACGCCGAAGGCGCATCGGTCTTGTAAGCAACGGTCGCCCATCGGCTTCCAGAATCGCCTTGTTGGTTCCATTGCCTCCTCCCTGTCGTACCGCCCTGTCTGTCCTCCCCCAGACAGGGCGTCTCCTTTTCAGCCCCATCATGAAGCCCCTTGCATCAACCGATAAAATGTGTATGGAGAAACAGAGTATAGAACTCAGACGGCCTCGGACAAAGCCGCCAACGGTACTCGTGGTCGAGAACCACGATGAGGTCCGAAACATGGTCGGCAGCATGGTTGTCGATCAGGGTTGGCGCGCCATCAAGGTCGGCAGCGTCGGAGAGGCGCTCTCCATTCTCAGTCGCGAGACCGTGGATGCGATAGTCTCGGATTGGGAACTCGACGACGGCATCGGTTCAGAAGTCCTCTGCTATGCCACAACTGTCCATGCGCCGTCGATCCCGACGGTCATGATCTCTAGCTACGCGTCCGCCGAGCTTGTCGCGGAGGCGCGCGCGGCCGGCGCGGTCGATATGCTCGCCAAGCCGTTCCGCATCGAGGACCTCACGGCACTGCTCAGCCGCGAGCTGCGATACCGATCCTGGGAGTAGTCACAATCATGCGAAATTGAAAAGGCCGGTCACGTTGACCGGCCTTTTGATTTGCAGAATGAACGCGTACGCGCTACTTGCGGGAGAATGTCGGGAGGTAGTCGTTGCCGCCCGATGTAATGCGCTGTGTCTTGCCGGATGCATCGGTCGAGACAAGATAGATGAAACCATCCACCGTCGAGAACGCGATCCACTTCGAATCCGGCGACCACGAAACGGCTGTCTGGGCTGGCGTCATACGCTCGGTCTTCTCGAGGATCTTATTGCGCTTTGTCAAGTCGGGCGAGACAAGATAGATACCGCCATCATTCGATCGCGTGCTGACAAACGCAATCCACTTCCCATCGGGCGACCAGGCCGGCGCGCCAGCATCTGAGTGCAGCCGAGCTTGGGTGTCGAGTTCATCTTCGCTGGCAGTGACTCCTGACGCTGGTACGACCACCAAGCCGATCGGTTTTGTTGGCGCCTCGCGCGAACCGTCACCGACATTGGCCCGTCGTTGGAAATACACAAACGCCACACTCTTGCCGTCGGGCGACCACGTCGGATCCATGCCCTGGCATTCGCCGGGCTTGGCTCCCGGACGTCCGAGCTTCACCAGATCGGACCCATCGAGACGTGAGTGAACGATCTGAAAGTCGGGAAGTTCAGCATCCACAATGTTGGCGCTGAGGTCATACGAGTAAATCAGGCGCTGTCCATCCGGCGAGAACTCCGGTGAGCGCGATCCATGATTGAATGTCACCCAACGCCAATATGCGTCGCGGGTCGAGTCGATCTCCGATTGGAAGACATCATAGAGTCGGCGTCCGCCGCCCCCGCCGTCTGGCAGTTTGTACGAGAACTCGCCCTGACGGCTCCACGCCAGAAGTCGCCCGTCAGGCGAAAACGACATCTTCCCCGCGCCATTGCCCAATGGCTTCCACTGCCGCTGGTTTGAGCCATCCGCATTCATGAGCCAGATATTCTTGTCGCGCTGAAATGCGATCTTCCAAGGCAATGAACTCGGCTTGCTGTCAAACATCCCCTGCGTCCGCGCGGCAATTGGGATAAGAAGCGTGAGCAGTCCGCCAACCAGAAGTGCTCCGGTAAGATTTCGACGCTGTGTAATCATTACATCCTCTCCAAGGTTCATAAGGGCCCGCTGGGGTCGTTATACACCACCATCGGGCGAATGAGCCGATCAATTTAGCGATCCCGCCGCGATGGCGCAAACGGCGTCTGGGAAGGTCGTGGGCAGTTAACGTGTGGGTTAGCCACCCTTGGTCTGATCGAACACCGCGGAGGTCGGCCCAAGGGGCCAGCCCACACGGATAAGTTCGTCGAAGACAGACTGGCCGGCCCCTCTGAAATTGCATTCTGCACGGCGCAGGGCAAAACCCATGAGTGATGGGCGCTGTACGAAAACTAAACACTCGCGTAACTCCGTGCGGCACCATAGGGTTTTGCGGTCCGCGCAGTTGGCCCCGGATTTGCCCCTGTGAGATTACAAAGAGACTTCGGGAGATGAGACCTGACACCTGCCATAGGGCAATTCGCGGATCAGGCATCTCAGCCGAGACTACCAGAGGATACACTATGAGAAAGCGTGAGCAGGGATTCACACTAATCGAGTTGATGATAGTCGTTGTGATTATTGGAATTCTCGCATCTCTGGCAATTCCGCGATTTATGGCTGCATCATCGAAATCGAAGCAGACTGAGGCCAAGGGTGTATTGAAGCAGATTCTCGTGCTCCAGGCGGCGTACCGCCAGGAGTATGACGTTTACTGGATCGTCGGTGGCACGATGAACGCCGCGAATCCAACAACATTCAACCGTCTCGGACTCGATCTCGCGCAGCCAGCCCGTTACTCATACACACTGGCTTCGGCGGACGCGGGCGTTACGACGTTTACCGCCACTGCGACGTCGGCGGCACCGGGATTGGACGATGATCCGACTCCCGACATATGGACCGTGGATCAGGATGGACTGATGCAAGCGGTCTCTGACGACGCATCGAACTAGGACCATGCAGATTGCGAATGACACGGCAGAATCCCGGATAAACTACGACACCACGATATTGAGGAAAGACGCAGACATCATGTTCAAAGATTGCTCAACACGGATAACTGCTCTGAACCTGAACGGTTTGCGGGTGTCAGAAGATTGGCCAGCACCCGCACATCAATCCCGGCACAAGCTTTGCCTTATGATATAGCGACAGAGGGGCGCGACCGCAAGTGAGCCCGGCGCGCAACGACGATGAAGAGTAAAAGTGATGTAACCAACCAACAAGGAGGAGAAACAATGTTGTCAAAACTGCAC
>JBKKDE010000271.1:0-14269 GCA_046708665.1 Candidatus Zixiibacteriota bacterium
GCGGCCGATGGCGAACTGTTCGTCACGTGCTTCGATGGCCGGATATATAAGATCGAAGCCGTAAAATAGCACTCCTACCACGAATCGCAACCCGCTGTTCTACAACAAGATATCGAATCGCTCGCCGGACAAAATCTTCCAACTGGCTGCTGGACGCCAAGTAGGTCAGAAATGCCCTCTTTTTGCGCAGCCCGACACTGGGCACATCGAGTGTTGAGCCGATACCTAAAGTGATGCGGACTATTCGGATCACTTCAGTTGGCTTGACGGTGATGATCGCCCTCGGCGCGTTAAATGTGCGGGCGGGCGAGATTCGCGGCAATGTCTCCACATTGGGCGGGGACTCCAAGGTCCCAGCACGATACGTGGTGCGTGGCCAGTCACCATCAACCGGGTCGAAGACGGGGACGGGACAGATCGCAGTCGCCTTGGAATTCTTGGACACACATCCCGCAGTTAGTGCCACCGACTCCCAATACGTTATGGCTCAGGAGAACACGGCTTTCGTTCCCAATCTGTTGGTGGTTCCGATCGGTGCCAAAGTCACGTTTCCTAACCGCGACGCCTTTTTCCACAACGTGTTCTCCTACTCGCCGCCGCGCTCTTTCGACCTTGGGCGGTACCCCAAGGGAGAGACACGCACTGTCCGTTTTGAGGAATCGGGAATCGTCAGAATTTTCTGCGAAATTCACGCGTCGATGTACGCCACGATTCTGGTGTCACCGTCGAACCACTACCAAATCATCAATTCACTCGATGGATTCTCGTTCCCGGACTTGCCAGCCGGACGGTATCGCATAGTCGCGGTCGATGCATCAGGGCGGAAGGCAAAGCAAGAAGTCGAGATTACAGACGACGAGTCCGCCACACTATCGTTGACGTTGGAATAGAAGCAAGGGTTTCTGACCATGTATCTTCCGTTGCGAATCAAATTCCTGCTCGTAGCCGCCGGAGTGGCTGTTGCCGCTCTGGGTTCAGCGCTGTGGGCCGTGAGCTATCAGCTCGAGTCGCGCATGGCGTCGCAAATCGCCGCAATGCTGACAGGAGCAGAGTCGACATTCGTTAATTGGAAGAACGAACACCAAAAGCACTTGATGGCCGAGTCGCGTATTGTCGCTCACGATCCCCGGTTCTTCGCAGCCGTTGCCGAAGGCGACGAGGCCACCGCTCTCCCGATCGCGCGGGAGTTTCAGGCCATGGCCGGGAATGATATCTTCCTCGTCTGCGATCGCCGTGGGAGACGGATCGCCTACTTGGGTGACAGTGGTGCGTCGATCACTCTCGATTGGCCCTCGTCGGTTCCCCCTGGCCAACAAACCGTTCGTTGGGAAGACAAATTGTTCCTCCTCCAATCGCAGGCTGTCACAATCGGCCCCGACACGGTCGGATTTGTTGCCATGGGGTTGCGTGTCAATGAGGAGTTGGCCCAGACAATGGGCCGTATCGCTGGCGCGGATGTGCTACTCTATGACGGCAAAGGAATCTTTGGCTCGACTCTGTCGAAGACCCACTCGCTTGAATACGTCCGCGAACTGAAATCACGCGTTGCAATCCCCGGCTCCACAGAAGCGGATGTGATACGTGTCGCCGGAGCACGAGTCCTGTGCCGGGTCGGCGAATTGATCAGCGGTGAAGACGCGTCGTATGCAGTGATCATGTCGCTCGACGAGCGGCTCGAACCGCAGATTGCCGATCTGCGAAGCACCGTGGTATGGGTGGGCAGTCTCGCGCTCGTGTTTGCGTTCGCAGTCTCGTGGAGTGTTGCACGGCGCGTGACTGCCCGTGTGCCGCAGCTGGTCGCGGCGGTCGAAGCAGTCTCCCGCGGCAATTACGATCAAGTGGTACGGCATGAAGGCCGAGATGAGCTGCGCGCTGTAGCCGATGCCGTCGATCGGATGAGACACGAACTCGCCGCACAAATAGAGGCGATACGGGTCGCCAACGAAGCGAAACTTTCGTCGGAACGGCTCGCGGTGGTCGGCAAGATGTCGTCGACAATCATTCACGACTTCAAGACTCCGATGCAGGTCATCCGCACCGCAGTCGAGCTTTCGTCCGGGCCGAACATGAAACCCGAGAAACGCGAACATTATGCGCAAATGATCATGCGCGAATTGGATCGCATGGTGAGCATGGCTCACGATCTGCTGTCTTTCGCCCGCGGCGAACGTCGCATGACCCGCACCGAGCTCGAACTGGATGAATTCATGACCCAGTCATTGAATGCCTGGCGTCAGATCTGCGATCCCAAGGATATTCAAGTACGCTTTGAGAGCAATCTGGCACACACCCGGATTGCCATAGACCAAGACAAGATTCGGCGCGCGTTGGACAATATCGTGATCAACGCGACCGAAGTTCTCGATGCCGGCGGCGTGATCAAAGTCATCGCGCGACGCACCGGCGACGAGATTTCGATAACTGTCTCCGACACCGGCCCCGGAATCCCCGCGAGCATTCGATCGCAGATTTTTGAGCCATTCGCGACATTTGGCAAAGAGAAGGGCTCGGGCCTCGGGCTCGCCATGGCGAAAAAGGCCGTCGAGGACCACGGCGGATCCATAACCGTCGAATGCGAACCAGGAACAGGGACATCGTTTACGATCACGCTCCCGATGGGCCCGATTGCGCAGTCCAAAAGTGAATTACAGTTGGAGGAAGAGACTCATGCATCGATACGTTCGTAATCTGTCCGCAATTGCGTTGGTCATCATTTCCGCCGAATCGGCGACGGCCCAACTGAAAATCGCCGGGTTGTTTTCCATGGTGGCGCGCAACCTAGACGCCAGGATCGAAAGCAACGAGATCAACTTGGGAATTACGCCATTCGATGCAGTGTACGGACGCCTGTTCATGGATGCGAAAGTCTCTGATCGCCTTTCGGCGTTTGTCCAGTGGTTCGCTCATGGTTACGACGGCGCGTTCTTCTATGGCGCCTACGTGCGCTACGACCACACTCCGAACCTGCACCTCGAGGCCGGACTGATCCCGACCCCGGTCGGGCTCTGGGCGCCGCGAACTTACGAGGATAAAAACCCGCTGATCTCAGTCCCTGCGATCTATCAGTACAAGACCTCCCTCGATCCTTGGGGTCAGCTTCAGACCTCCAGCGCGTCTATTCTTGAAATGCGCGGGCAACATGGTCTGGCACCAGTTCTATACGACTTCTGTTGGAACACTGGAGTGCATGCCTACGCATCCCACGGGCAATTTGACTTCGGGCTCGCCCTCCTCAACGGATCGCTCGGTGTGCCACAACGTGATGTCGTCTACAGCCGTCCGGGAGTCGCATTGCATCTCAATTGGGTTCCAAGCCCGTATGTAACCCTCGGTGGTTGGGTTTCGGGCGCCCCCTGGATGTCACCTCATTTCGAGTCACAGCTCCCGGCAGGGGATGTCGTGGAGGACTACAGCCAGTTGACCTCTGGTGCACTGTTACAGGCGTCGACGGGCCATGCCGAATTGCATGCCGAAATTATTTTCAATCTCTACGAACACCCCTTCTTGGGAGACCTCGAAAACATCGGTGGGTATGCGGATGTCACATACTCGTTCGCCACGCGTTGGTGGGGTGCGGTGCGACTGGACGCGCTCTCATTCTCTGAACTTCAGGAGTCTGGCAGCAGCGGCGAGAAGTGGGACTATCCTGTGACGCGGGTCGAGTTGGGACTGGGCAGGCGGCTCTCAGAGCGCGCGTTGTTGAAGGGCGTCGCTCAAGTCATTCGATACTCCGATGCGCCGTCGGTGCTCAACGGGGAGATTTTTGCGCTCCAGCTCACAGTGGAACTGTAGTTGACTTGTGGGCGCTTGTTCGTATCTTATAGGGTTAGTAATCGATCCCCCCGACGTTCCTCAAACCCAAAGTCTGCGAAGGTGTGAAATGCATATGACATCCGGTCGTTGCCTCCTATTAAGGTTGCTGCCTGTCCTTTCGTTCGCGCTGTTGCTTGGCGCCTCAACGAATGACAAGCCGAAAGTGGATGTCACCAATGCCATGGAGCCGAAGGCTGAGGAAGCGCCGCCATTCCCCGGGCCGAATGCTACGATGGACGAGCGCCGGGATTATGTGAATTGGTTCTACAATGCGGTGCGCGCTGAACCTACTGAAGCCCCGGTCGGCGTTCCATTAGAGGTCATCTACGGCAATGACGACCGCACGGAGATCTTCGACGTTTCCGATGCGCAAATGCTCGACGTTGCCCAGGCGACCTGCCTTGTTGTCGATGCCAGCGAACTCACGAACAATGGCAATGACACATATGCTCTTGCGACCTCGCCGTGGACGACTCAAGGAGGTACCACTCTCTGTTCCGACGAAAGGTTCCGCGGTCAGCTCCGTGCTGGCTTCTGCACCGGTTTTCTCATCGGAGCCGACCTGCTCGCGACCGCCGGCCATTGCGTGGCGGCTGCCGACTGCGGCAGCACGGCGTTTGTGTTTGGCTTTCAGCAAATCACTCCCACGACACCGCCGGTCACGGTCATCTCCGCTAATAATGTCTACTTCTGCAATACTGTTGTGAACCGAGTGCAGGCAGGCGACCGGGATCACTGCGTGTTGCAGCTCGACCGTGAGGTGGTCAACCGCGATCCACTCCCCATTCGCAGAACTGGGGTTGTCAGCAACAGCGACCCTCTCTTCGTCGTAGGACATGGAATTGTTATTCCGATGAAAGTGGCGGGTGGAGCCGAAGTGAAGAACGCCAACGGCGCAACAGAGTGGTTTCAGGCCAATCTCGACACCTACGGTGGAAACTCAGGTTCGCCCGTCTTCGGCGTCAACTCCGGCGTGGTTGAAGGCATCTTGGTCCGCGGAGCACCGGATTTTGTGAACGACAGCGGCTGCATTCGTTCCAACGAAGTTCCCAACACCGGAAATCCGGGCAGTGGACTCGACTTCGAAGAGGTAAGCAAGACCACTACCTTTGAATCGTTCGTCCCGGAACTGATCTCTTCAGCCGGTGCCATAAAGCTCAACCGGAATGTCTACAACTGCGACGACATTATCAACGTCGAGATGCGCGACCTTGATCTTTTGGGAGCCGGGACCGCAGGTGTAATTATTTCCACCAACGGCGGTGATTCCGAGAATCTGACACTGATCGAAACCCCGGGTAGCAGTGGCATATTCGAAGGCTCGATCCCGACGTTCGGCGGAGCCGTTTCAATGGGCGATAGTCTCGGCGACGTTACGCACGGAGGCAGCAGCTACGGCACTTACGAGGATGCCGACGATGGCAGTGGCTTCCCGGCAACAGAGGCCGACACGGCCGGAGTCGATTGCCAGGGACCTGTCATCTCGAATGTCAATACTCCGGTGATTGGCGGAACTTACGTGTCGGTAGCCTTCGACA
This sequence comes from Candidatus Zixiibacteriota bacterium, assembly GCA_046708665.1. Taxonomy (GTDB): domain Bacteria; phylum Zixibacteria; class MSB-5A5; order WJJR01; family WJJR01; genus JACQFV01. Next base: position 5,352 of record JBKKDE010000271.1, read on the forward strand.
CCGATGAGCCCGCAACATCAGTTGTTAGCTATGGATCCTCGTGCGGATCGCTGGCGAACACCGCAAGCGGTAGTTCGGCATCCTCCCACTTGGTGAATCTCGGAGGATTGGTTCAGCTCACCCAGTACTATTACTCAGTGGAAGCCACCGATGCCGCAGGCAATTCGACAGTCGCCGACAACTTCGGAAGCTGCTACACTTTCACGACAATCGATCAACCGGATTACTTCACAGAGCTATTTGCAGCAGGCGACACCGATCTCGACAACAAGACGATCTCTTACATCCCGGATGCCTCGGCCGATTTTTACGGCGCCTGCGTTGACCCTGCCGTCGCATTCCCAACCAATCCCGCAACCGGTACAGCCGTTACGCTGGGCGATGATGCATCGACGCGAATAAATCTTACCGGTGGAGCGCAGGTGTACCTGTATGGAACCGGTTACTCTTCCGTATTCCTAGGCTCAAACGGATATCTGACCTTTGGCGCGGGAGCGAGCGACTACGATGAAACACTTGCCGAACACTTCGGCCTCCCGCGCGTGGCGCTCCTCTACGATGATTTCCACCCGGGTCAGGGTTCCGCGTCAATCCGTCATCAGCAGTTCGCCGATCGGTTTGTCGTCACCTACCAGAACGTTTCGGAGTACAACGCCGCAAACGTAAATAACTTCCAAGCCGAGTTGTATTTTGACGGCAGGATTGTAGTCACTTATCTCGCTGTCGCCGCAACCGATGGTCTCGCGGGCCTGTCACAGGGCACCGGGCTCCCGTCAGGGTTTGTCGAGTCCGATCTGTCCGCATACAGCAGCTGCAGTTGCCCAGATGCTGACTTTGACGGAATCTGTGATGCCGTCGACAATTGCCCGCAAGTCGCGAATCCGCTGCAGGAGAATCCCGATGGCGATACGCTGGGTAATGCCTGTGACAACTGTATCTCAATTGCCAACAATAACCAACTCGACGCCGATGGTGATGCCGTGGGCGATACTTGCGACAACTGCCCGGCCATAAGCAACGCGAGTCAATTGGATGGCGATTCAGATGCGATCGGGGATACGTGCGACAACTGCCCTTCCATCACGAACTTTGATCAACTCGATTCCGACTCCGACGGTGTTGGTGATCAGTGCGACAATTGCGTGCTTGCCGCCAACCCGGGCCAGGAGGATCTGGATGCCGACTCAGTCGGCGATACCTGCGACAATTGCCCGTATTTCGCCAACAAAGATCAAGTCGGTTGCTCGTTTCATGGCGATCCCAGCGGTGACGGGGTTGTCAGTGTGCTCGATGTTGTCTCAGTAATCGAAATCGCCTTCCGTGGTGGAGACGCTATCAAAGACGCATCATGCCCTCACGATCCCGCTGGCCGGACAGATGTTAATTGTTCCGGAGTGACTGATATCTTCGATGTCATTGTGCTAATTGAAGTCGCTTTCAGAGGCGCCTCCGAGAAATTCTGCGATCCCTGCGCCTGCAATCCGTATCCCTCAAATTGCCCATAGCACTCGCGGCAACAGGCCGATAGGGCCGGTCGTTTGACCGGCCCTCTATCGTTGTGGTGGACTGACTATCTCGTCGTGAAGTCTGATAGTTGTACACGCTGACGTTTCGCGCCCCACGCACCCGGAACAGTTTCAAAGACGCCGGGAATTTTCTGTCGGCAGTTTACGCACGCGCCCGTCGCATCCAAGTGCCATGCTGTGACGACGTACCAATCCCGCCCGATGAGTTGCTTTCCGCACTGTGGGCAATACGTCGACTCACCGTCCTCATCGTGCACATTACCGGTGTACGCGTATCGAATGCCATTCTGAATCGCAATGCGTCGTGCCCGCGACAACGTCGCCTGCGGGGTCCGCGGACGGTCGGTCATCTTCCAGTCCGGATGAAAAGCCGTGAAATGGATTGGCACATCATGCCCGAGATTCTTCACGATCCATCGGGTCATCGCGTCAAGTTCGTCATCGCCATCGTTGAGCCCGGGGATCAAGAGGGTGGTCAACTCAAACCAAACTGATGTTTCGTGCTTGAGATAGACAAGTGTCTCCAACACCGCCTTCAACTCACCTCCACAAACCTTCTCATAGAATTCCTCAGTGAATCCTTTGAGATCGACATTTGCGGCATCCATGTGGCGATAAAACTCTACCCGAGGTGCGGCAGTCATATACCCCGCAGTCACGGCCACAGCCTTTACGCCAACGTCATGGCACGCCTGCGCCACATCGATCGCATACTCCATGAATATCACCGGATCGTTGTACGTGAACGCAATACTGCGGCAACCCAGCTCGACTGCCGCGCGGGCGACTGTCTCCGGCGACGCCTGATCCGCCAGCGTATCAATCTCCCGTGACTTGCTGATGTCCCAGTTCTGGCAGAAGAGGCACGTGAGATTGCAGCCGGCTGTACCGAATGATAGTACAGAGGTTCCCGGCAGGAAGTGATGCAAAGGCTTCTTCTCAATCGGGTCGATGCAGAAACCGCTCGAACGCCCGTAGGTTGTGAGCACAACCGCATCGCGATCCCGCATGCGTACAAAGCACAAACCGCGTTGTCCCTCGTGCAACTTGCAGAATCGCGGACAGAGGTCGCACTGGACACGCCCGTCGCTTAGGGCGTGCCAGTATTTCGTTGGCACAATGGCATCGGTGATTCCGGACATAGCTGCTCTCCACTCTCATATACGCGGGTGGGGAGGAATTGAACGGAGTCAATCGTCGGTCACGAGTCTATTCCAACTTGGTGATGTCAGCGGCAATGCATTTGAATGCAGGTGTTTTGGATTGGGGATCAAGCCGCCGCGGGACTATAGCGTTCGCTTCGGGGTAGTACATGGCGACATTTCCTGGTGCAATGTCGATAATCGCGACATGCGCATGCATAGCGCCGGTTACCGTGCTGACCATCACACCGTCCCCTTCCCTCAGTGAACGATCCTTGGCGTCCGCGGCAGACAGCATCACAACATCGCGGCGCGTGTTACCACGGTACAGATCGTCCTCCTCATACACGACGGTATTGAATTGTCCCTCGGAACGGATCGTCGTGAGCCGCAATTGCCCTTGTGCGATCGAACTGGTTGGAACCTGGGTGACATGAAACTGCGCCCTCCGCTCGGCTGTCCCAAATTCGGGCGCATGAAATGTACGACCCTTGATCTGGAATTCTGCCCTGGTCTTGTCGATTTCGGCGAGCTGTTCCAGCCCGGGCACAACCTTTGACATCTCTTGGCGCAGGTGCCGGTGCGATTTTAGTGCCTTCCAATCAAACCGCCCCACGGGCAGAATTTGCTCGGCCAGTTCGGCAATAACTTCGACCTCCGAACGCATCTCACCAGCGACCGCCGGGACTCCGCCATCTGAAAGTCGCACAAAATTGAACATCGACTCCTGCGTGGTCGATTGGAATTCCTCGTCACGCGCCAAGACCGGCACAATCACCGATGTCTGCCCTCGTCCATGTATATGCCCTTCGTTCAGTTTTGTCGTGATCGATAACGTGAAGGGAATACGTCTCATGGCTTCCCCCGCCCATTCGCGATCAGGGTTGGAGGAAAACAAATTGCCGCCGAGAAGCACCGCCGCCTGAATCTTCCCATCATGCGCTGCCTGCATCGATGCGTAGGTATCCAGTCCCGGCTCGGGAGGCAATGTGATACCATACACTTCTTCCAATTTCTGTGCGAAGGCCCTCTTCACTGAGGGCGACACACCGACCGAGCCGACTCCCTGCACATTGGAGTGCCCGCGTATCGGCAGTAACCCGCATCCCGGTCTTCCGACCCAGCCGCGCGCCAACGCCAGATTGGACAACTCGAGAATGTTATCAACTCCATTTTCATGGTGCGTCAAACCCATCGCCCAGAGGAAAATCCCTTTCTTGGCTCCAACCAATGCGGAAACCGCAAGATCGACTTCACGCCGACTGAGACCTGTGACCGCAAGCAATGAATCCCAAGTTGCCACTCGCGCATCATGCAGGACCGCATCCCAGCCCGTTGTGTAGGCATCGACAAAGTCCTGATCGACTCCGCCGCTCTCGATCACTCCCTTGAGCAGCGCCTTGAAAACTGCGACATCGCTCCCCAAGTGTGGCTGCAGATAGATGTCGCTCACCGTCGAACCGAAAAGCATGCTACGCCAGTCCGATGGCACACGAAATCGCATGAGGCCAAGCTCCTTGATCGGATTGATCACGATGACTTTGCCGCCACGACGGTGCATTTGCACCAGTTGCGTGATCAATCGCGGATGATTGCTGGCCGGATTTGCACCAGCGACAATCGCCAGGTCCGCTCCTGCCAAATCCTCGAGCACAACTGTCGATGTCCCTGTGCCGAGTGTTTTACCCAGCGCGACTCCCGAGGCAGCATGACAGTAGAAGGAACAGTTGTGAATGTTGGCGGTACCGAATGCGCGCGCGATCAATTGAAACAGATACGCCGCTTCATTGCTGGAACGTCCTGACGAGTAGAAAAATACCTTCTCGGGAGACGATGGCTTGATGGCTTGTCCCGACAGTTCGAGCGCTTCCGTCCATGAAATTCGACGATAGTGAGCATCTCCCGGCCCGGCGGCGATCGGAAACACCAATCGTCCCAAGCGTTCGATCTCGGCGGATGTCATCCGCTTCAACTCGTCGATGGATGTCCGGTCGAAAAAGTCTTCTCGGATCGCAGCGTGCATGTCTCCGGCCTGCGCTTGCACCGACTTCTTGCAGACCTCGGGGAAATGCCCCGCCTCGTTGACCATTCCCCCTGCCTGGCCACCCATCCCGATCGCGCACGTCTTACATGTGTTCTTGCTGCGGAGCCGTTTGTACAGACGCAGAACTCCCCCTGCCTCGCGTCCCTTCTTCCAGACATAGAGTATAGCGGGCAATCCACCGGCAGCGCTGACACGCGGCTTGGCCATACGGACAAGAACACATTAAGGGGTAATTCCCGCAAGCCGCCCGTTCGCCATTCTGGGGCTATTGTTTCAGACGTGGAAATGTCGCTACTTTCCCCCTGTGGATAACGATCCGAACATACTCGTGATCAACGAGATATATCCCAGTATCCAGGGCGAGTCATCCTATGCCGGCCTCCCCTGCGTCTTTGTCCGCCTTACCGGCTGCAACCTGCGTTGCACCTACTGCGACACGGAATACGCCTTCTATGAAGGCACGAGACGCACCGTCGAAGATGTGGTTGAGGAGACCCGAAGTTTCAATATTCCATTGGTGGAAATCACCGGCGGCGAGCCCTTGTTGCAGCGAGGTTGTTCAACATTAGCCAAACGACTGCTGGATTCGGGGCACAGGGTCCTCGTCGAAACTTCGGGGGCATTCCCGATCAATGTCCTACCGCCCGGCACGATTCGCATTATGGACTTGAAGTGCCCATCCTCCGGCGAGTGCGACAAGAACGATTGGAGCAACATCGAGTTCTTGAATGAAGGCGACGAAGTCAAATTCGTCATCGGCGACCGCGCCGACTACGATTGGACGAGCGATGTCATGCGCCGTTACGACTTGCCCAAACGATGCACCGTCCTCATCTCCACAGTGTTCGGAAAACTCGAGCCGGTGACAGTTACCGAATGGATGCTGGCAGACAATCTCCAAGCCCGATTCCAACTGCAAATGCACAAGTACATCTGGGACCCGAAGAAACGGGGTGTATGAACGCGAATCGTCCCGCAGTAGTCCTCCTGTCCGGCGGACTGGATTCAGCGGTCGCACTGGCGAAATGCCGCTACGACGGATTCGATCCGTACGCCCTGACGATCGACTATGGCCAACGCCACCGCGTGGAACTGGACTGTGCGCGTAAACTTGCAACGGCTCTGGGAGTGAAACGGCACATCATGCTCGATATCGATCTCACCCAATGGGGCGGCTCGGCGCTGACATCGAGTATCCCTGTCCCCGAGAACCGTCCGCACACGAGCATGGGCAGCGATGTCCCCGTGACATATGTCCCGGCCCGCAACACCATCTTCCTCTCGCTCGCGATGGGCTGGGCAGAAACTCTGGATTCCAGCGACATCTTCATCGGGGCGCATTCGCTCGATTACTCGGGCTACCCTGATTGCCGACCAGAATACTTCGAGGCGTTCACGCGCATGGCGGACGTGGCTACTAAGACCGGAGTGGAAGGCGCGCAGTGGCACATCCACACTCCACTACTCCAAATGACCAAATCCGACATCGTCCGGCTCGGAGTGTCGCTCAATGTCCCGATTGAATACACTGTCAGTTGCTACCAACCGGCGACCGACACCATCGGAATTATCGCCTGCGGAGTCTGCGATGCCTGTATCATTCGACGCGATGCCTTTGCATCGGTCGGTATAACCGATCTATTGCGCTATGCGTCCTAATGTCAGTTTCAAACCCGCAGTCGACAGTTCGACCACGCAGTGGCACGGGCTTTCAGCCCGTGTGAACAAACTGAAAGACAGCTCCACTAGCTCTCTGGGGAATGCTATGATAGAGGTTCGAGGACACCTGATTCATGATCATTGAGTGTAAACTGACATTCGAATCGGCACACCGCAACACACAGGCGTCCGCTCCCGAACGCGCACGCCGATTGCATGGCCATTCCTATGAGGCGACAGTTGCCGTGAAGGGGAACATCGACCCCAAAATCGGCTGGGTGATGGACTTCGCCGAAGTCAAAGACCGTGCCAGTGAAGTCATCGACCGGCTCGATCACCGCATCCTAAACGACATCGACGGCACTGGCGACACAACACGCACCGAAGTCGAACACTGGCTAACCGTTGCTCTGCGCCCGCAATTGCCCACACTTCATGAGTGCCGTCTGCACATCATGGGAGATCGCGATTGGTCGCCGGTCGTTTCAAGAATTTCTGAAGAACGTGAACGAGTGCGCTTCGGCTTTGATGCCGCTCACTTCCTTCCCACGTTGCCTGATGATCACAAATGCCGACGCATTCACGGCCACAGTTTCCGTGTGGCGGTCACCTCTATCGATGCGCGAGACCTTGCCGAGCCGGTGCATGAAATCTACGCGTTGCTCGATCATCGTTTGTTGAACGAAATCCCCGGCCTCGAAAACCCGACATCGGAACTGTTGGCCGAATGGCTTTCCGTCGAATTGAAGCGTCACAAGTGTACGTTTGAAGACATCATGGTAGCAGAGACATGCACGTCGTCCTGCCGGCTGCGTTCGGATTAGCGAAGTAGTTCAAGCCGCGTAGCGGCGGCACAACATAGCCCCGGGCGTGAGCCCGGGGGTTTGAGGGCAAGAATGAAACAGCCCTGTAAGGGCGACACACTCCGGTGTCATTATCGGAAAACGCGTTCATAGGAACCATACGGCAGAAATCGAGGAGCACCAATGCCCCCCAAAAAACACCCCCGCAAATCCCTAACCCACCTCGGACGCGGCCCGATCAAACCCACCCGCCAACTCGAGGCCTTCCCCAACGAATACCCTAAACGTAACACCGTCATCACATTCCAATGTGACGAATTTACCTGCCTCTGCCCGATCACCAGTCAGCCCGACTTCGCCACGCTCGAGATTTCCTACATCCCCAACAAACTCGTCCTCGAAAGCAAATCACTCAAACTCTATCTCTGGACCTACCGCGACATCGGCATCTTTCACGAAAATGTCTGCAATGAACTGCTCGACGCGCTGAGCAAATTCCTCAAGCCGCGCTGGATCCGCGTCTCGGGGCAGTTCAATGTCCGAGGGGGGATCGGGATCGATGTGGCGGTGCAGAGTGGAAAAGCGCCGAATTAGCCAGACGCCAATCTTCTAGTTAATTAGTCGGAAATCACTGCGGGGGACGGATCCGGATCTTATCGGTATTCACTTCCACGAAATCGGTGGTGGGCGTCTCGCCATCGAAGAGACTATCGATAAGCGACTCTTCCACCGCAATTGTCGAATCGTCGGTCTCCGGCACCGTCAACGCCTCGCTTGAAGCACTGACTGACTCGGGCGCTTCACGCACTTCGGCAATCGCCACCGTGATGTTGTCGTGACCACCAGCCGAATTCGCCGCCGCTATCAACGCATCAATCGCCGCCGCCGGATCGCCAGAATGCTTGGCGACCACATGGGCCATTTCGTCGTCATCAATTGCGCCGCACAATCCATCAGAGCAGAGGACATACCAGTCGCCCCGCGCCACCGGCATCACGGTCACATCGACGGCCACGACCGGACGTGTCCCGAGCGCGCGTGTGATAATATTACGGTCCGGAAACGTACGCGCCTGTTCGGCGGTGATTTCATTTTGCGCCAGAAGTTCGGCGACCAGCGAATGATCGATTGTTATCGGTTTGAGCTTGCCGTTTCGGAAGAGATAAGCGCGTGAGTCGCCGACATGGCAGATGACCGCATGCCCCGGCAGAAACCGTGCCGCCACCAGAGTAGTCCCCATGCCACGGTTTTGCTTCTGCGATTGCGCTGTTTGGAAAACCCGGCGGTTGGCCAGACGTACAGCCCACACCAAGTCCTCGGCCTCAGGAGCGAGACTGCTGCCGGGGACAGCAAGTTTCAGTGCCGGGCGCTCGAGTTCGTCGACACGCATGAGATACGCCTCGACAGTCTCGGCTGCCCGTTGCGAAGCCACTTCACCTGCGGCATGGCCACCCATGCCATCGCAGACAACTATTGTCTCGCGATCGGGAATCAAACGAAAGCTGTCTTCGTTGATCCGACGTACCCGGCCGATGTCGCTATCGCCAAAAAGTGCTACAGTGGTCATAGTGGTCGATTGATCCCTTAAGCTGTCGGAGTGATTACGAGGCCAACGGCCGACAATCCTCCGCATAGATACCACATCGGCGTCTGGGAGGCAATCAATAGCAGTGGACGCATCCCCTTATCATTCAACGAACAAGGGTGCAGGAATAGCAACATTTAGAGGGCTATTAGCAGAACG
>JBKKDE010000272.1:0-4028 GCA_046708665.1 Candidatus Zixiibacteriota bacterium
GGGCAATCACGGATCGACTCAACAGTAACATTTACCTATGGCGGCGGTCCGCATGTAGCTATAAAGGGAGCGCGTGGCGAGATCGATTTTGGCGGAGAGGCGTGGACAGGCAAACGCGTCGTGCCGCTTCAAGTGAATTGGTCAGTTCGACAGAAAAAGTGAGGTGGCAAATCATGATCACGATTGTGAATGGCCGTTCCCTCGTCTGTATGCTCATTGCGTCGCTCCTTTGTGCAACAGTTTGGCCAGATTGTGCTCTGGCGCAAACCGTGGAGTGCAATTATGACCGTAAGGCGCCCTCGCTCAAGAGCGCGCGGGGTAGTTTTCAGGAGTTCGACTTCGCCTGTGCCGAGCGTGAGTTGACCGATCTGCTGAAATCGCCAAACTTGGATGCGGGCGTTCAGGCAGATGCCCACGCCTTGTTGGCAGCGATCTACTTTCAAACTCTTCCCGACAACAAGAGTCGTCGCGAAAAGGTGATCGAGGAGTTCCGTAGGACGTATTCGCTGCGTCCAGAGTGGAGTGGACGGCCGGATGTGCAGACGCCGGCATTTCGTGACTTGATGACCGAAGCCAAACGTCAGGTCGACCAACTGCGACAAAGGGACAAGCCCTCTCCCCCACCGGCTTCGACCGCCACAAAGCCAACGCCGGCGGTAACAGCGGAGACCAAGCCCGCCAGCAAAGGTGGCTCGAAAAAGACGTGGATTTATGTCGCTGTCGGAGCGGCGGCTGCTGGAGTCGCGGTGATGGCTCTGGGCGGCGGAGGTAATGGTGGAAGCGCGACGTTACCGAATTTCCCTCCACCACCCGGCGGAGCTAACCGGTAGTGAATTCTCAAGCTCAATCGTTGATCGTTTAGGAGGAGTCATATGTCACTTAAGAAATTGCTCGCGAGTGTTGCACTGCTTGCCGGTGTTCTGACTACGGAGACACTCCACGCACAGGCTCCGACCACGATGGTGTATCAGGGGCGACTAACGTCGACTGCGGGCGTGCCGCTGACGGGCAATCAGTCTGTCACGTTTCGCCTCTACGCATCTGCCAGCAGTGGCACGGCAGCGTGGACCGAGACTCACAATCTCCTGCTCGACGAGAACGGCGTATTCACAATCGAGCTAGGATTGTCTGTTCCGCTCGATGAGAGTGTGTTCGACGGCACAAAACGGTATCTGGGGATGACACTCGCTGGCGGAGCCGAAATGCTGCCGCGCCAGTTGATTTCTTCGGCGGCGTATTCTGTGAGCGCGAAGACAGCCGAGATATCGGATGGATCCGTCACCGAGGCGAAATTGGCAGACGGGTCCATTATCGCATCAAAAATTGCAGAGGGTGCCGTCGTGGCGCCAAAGATTGCCAACGGAGCGATCATTATGCCGAAAATCGCCGATGGCGCCGTGACTGGAATAAAGATCGCCGATGCCACTATTGGCGGGGACAAAATCGCATCTGGGGCCATAACGAGTGATAAGATTGCCGATGGCGCGGTTACGGCGGTTGACATTGCCACGGATGCAGTCGGATTCGAAGAAATCCAGTATAAATCCGTCTCAGGAGGTCACCTCTGGGACATCATTCTCTTGGGCGACCCGGCACAGGCGAGCCCCGGTTTCCTCGGGATGCTTAACAGCACGGGCGATGTAGCTATGGCGATGGGAGCCGGCGATCTGGACGGCGGCCTCCTGCTTGCCTATAGCTCAGCCGGCGTAGAGACCGCTGGAATCGATGGAGAGAGTGGCGAGGTTTGGGGTAATCTCAAATCCTTTGTTGTCCCGGATCCAACCCGAGCCGACAGACTGATTCGATATACATCCATCGAAGGTCCGGAGGCGGCGATCTATTGCCGCGGACAGGTGGAGCTTGTCGCCGGCGCAGGCGATATTGTTTTCCCCGAACACTTCTCAAGCATGGCCGCTCCCGGAACGGTCACAGTCTCGCTGACGCCGCGGTCACTGTACTCAAAAGGATTGGCTGCGCTCGATGTTTCTCCCGCAGGCATGACTGTCGGCGAACTCGCGGGAGGGAGTGGCTCATACACCGTTGACTATGTCGCGTACGCAGTGCGCATAGGTCACGAAGACTTCGAAGTGTACAGGAATCGCGCCGATCACGAGGCAGCAACCGGACGGCTTCCGGTGCCTCCCAAGCGGCAAAGTAAAGGGACGACTAAATGAGCCGCGGCGAATTCGTGCGTCAGCCAATCCGCCACTGCGCGGGTATCGCAGTGATCGCGACGCTCGTGTTCGGCGTGGCAAACTCGTCCTACGCACAACTCACACGCGTGTCGGGTCAAACTGTATCCGGTGGCGGAACGAGCGCCGCCGCCGACCATGTTGTCGTAGGAGCAGTCGTCCTCGGTCCGAGTGGCGTATCGCGCGCGGGCAGCACCCGGATTACATCCGGATCGATTCACTTTGGCCAAGCGCTGACCGTGACGTATTCGGGCAACCTTGCTCAGGTTGTCAGTGCGGCGAACCGCACGCTCAAGGTCGCAGTCGTGGGAGGCACCGGGCCGATTACCGGACGATTCTTTGACCGTCTCGGGGGGCAAACCGGCTACACGCAAGCCGCCATGACTCGCATTACGGGCGACACCATGCTCTTTGAGCTTCAAGGATCGCGGTTGGGATTGCGCGGGCTCGAATACTATTTCGAAGTCGAACGGGCAGGCGCGATCACCTCGATAGGATCGGCGGCTGAGCCATACAGCTTTATAACACAATTGCAAAACGTCGCTGCTGACGCTCTGCCTGCGCAGCAATATCGAATGATTGGGTTTCCGTTTGACGTCTCACCATCCACGCCATCCGCGGTTTTCGAGGACGACCTCGGAACAGCGGACCCGGTCGAGTGGCGAATCGGACGATACGACGCGCAGTTCGAATCGTACGATGAATATCCAAATTTCGGCAATGTCGCTGTCGGCCGTGGATACTGGATCATCACCCGCGACGGAGCGACGGTTGACGCCAGCGGCCAGTCGGCGACACCGGACAGCAATGTAGTAGACGGTGGTAATGAAACTCGTTATGGATTGCTCATCGTGGAACCGGGCTGGAATCAGATCGCGACACCTTTCGCGTTCGCAATACACTGGGATGACCGAATTGCGGAGGGCGGAATCGAAGATGTTCTCTGGGGGTACACGTCGGGATTTGATGAAGTCACATCTTATGATCCGATGGAAACAATGACTCCGTTCGCGGGCTATTGGGTGTTTAACTCCGCGTCGGGCGCGAGGAAGCTACTCCTCCCCTATGTCGAGACAGTCGCGATCTCTCCCATTCGGAAACTGGCAACGGCCGAAGCGGCGGACGTGTGGATCAATCTGTCCGTGACTGCAGGAGCAGTCGGTGATCGATACAACGTAGTCGGAATCGCCGCGGGGGCCGCACGGGGCCGTGATGAGTTCGATTTCTCGGAGCCGCCGTCGATTGATAAGTATGTTTCGCTGGCATTCGTGCATGAATCCGAAACTGCGAAGAGTGAGTTCTTGGCCGGAGATTTCCGTCCACCGCAAGACTCTGTCCACGTCTTTGATGTATTCCTTCGTGGCAACGTGACCGAGGAAGTGCGACTGCACGCCGAAATCGAAGGCACGGGGAGCACAGGCACCCGGGCGATGCTCGTCGATCTGACATCCAGGCGAGAGTATGACTTGCGAAAGACACCTGAGATCGTGCTGGAGAATAAGGCGTCAGTCGAAGGCGCCCGTTACCAGTTGCTAGTGGGTCGCGACGGCGCCCCGGGATTTCCGGATGTAACCTCAACCATTCCGCAAGAATTCGCGCTGAATCAGAATTACCCGAATCCGTTCAATTCGTCGACCAGTATCGGTTTCGATCTACCGTTCACAGGTTTGGTGCGGATCACAGTCTTCGACGTGCTTGGACGGACAGTGCGCGTATTGACTGATCGTGAGTACGCGCGGGGTCGCTACATCGTGGAGTGGGACGGCAGTGACGCGCACGGCCAGGCGGTAGCCTCGGGGATGTATTTGTATCAACTTGTCGCGAGTGGTGTCAGGG
>JBKKDE010000273.1:0-2501 GCA_046708665.1 Candidatus Zixiibacteriota bacterium
CGACGCACTTCTTCAGCAAAGTAGTCGCCATAATCACCGTACGCGCGTGTTTCAGGCGTGTTAAGTGTTATTTCGGCCCGGGAAAGCGTATCTAAATCAGACGGCTCCAACTCACCAACCGCCACGAGTGACCTCAATACCGTGTTGCGTCTCTGCCGTGCCAATTCGGGATTGCGAAGCGGCGAGTACGCCGAAGGAGCAGGTAACACGCCAACCAGCACCGCAGACTCCATCAGCTCAAGATCACGCGGAGATTTCCCGAAGTATGTTTGTGCGGCTGCGCCGATCCCGTAGGCACCGGCGCCATAGTAGTTGATATTGAAATACATCTCGAGGATTTCGCGCTTCGAATAACTCCGTTCAAGCTTAATCGACATCAACCATTCTTTGATCTTTCGCTCCAAGGTGCGTTCCGGAGTCAGGAACAGCTTGCGTGCCAATTGCTGGGTGATTGTCGATCCGCCCTGAGCACGGCGCCCTTCCTTAAAATTGACGATCACGGCGCGGAGGATTGCGGTCCAACGCACTCCCCAATGATTGTAGAACTCCCGATCCTCCGTGGCGATTAGCGCCCTGACCAGGTTGTCCGGCAGTGAATCGAGCGGAGTCAGAACCCGTCGTTCGGTGAAGTACTCGTAAAATGGGGTGTCGTCCTTATCGTAGAGACGTGTCGACAGACGTGGCTTGATGTTGTAGACCTCATCAATCGAGGGCAACTACTGCGTATACCGCCACAGAATCGACGCGCCCCAGCCCATCCCCAGCACAAAACAGGGCAGTAGAACGTAGAGCACGGTGACACGGAACCCCTTGCGGATGATGGTCCCCAATGGTACCCCGCGATCGGGCTGCTCACGAAACTGCTGCTGGTCGTCTTGACGTTCCCAAGCTGACATAGTTTATCCTGAGCCCAATTGTACCCAATAGTGGCGACAAAGTCCCACACGTCGCTCACGAGTCTCAACCTTGCGCCTAACCGCAAGTTGTACAAGGGAAAAGCCAACGTTTATCCCATTCAAACCAAAAAGATATTGGCGGTGCCGGGAATGCGGCCTATCTTCGGCAAGCCATTCAGGGAACATGACTTGGGTGTATTGCGTCGTAGTCCTTGGAATTGGGTAGAAAACCTGACAGGAAGAGCAGATGGAAACACTCGAGACCATACAGGACAAGCTGACGCGTTCACGGAGGTTTCTTTGACATTGACGGGCTGAAGGAGCGCATCACAGCCCTAGAAGCAAAGACCAGTGTCGATGGGTTCTGGAATGACAACGAGGGCGCCCGTCGCATCCTTAGGGATATCTCGCTCGCCAAGTCCTGGGTCTCAGGACACTCCGAACTTCTTCGCCGATTCGATGATACCGCCGCGCTCTTCCAACTGGCGACCGACGAGAACGATCAAGCAGCGCTAACCGAAGCCGCAGTCGAAGCCGAGAAGCTGTTGCATGATGTCGAGGCGTTCGAATTCAAATCGCTCCTGACCGGTACCGACGATCACAACAATTGCATCCTCTCGATACACGCTGGCGCTGGCGGCACCGAGTCGTGCGACTGGGCCGAGATGCTGCTGCGCATGTACACCCGTTGGATGGAACGCAAGGGTTTCCAATTCGAGGAGTTAGACTACGCACCGGGCGACGCAGCCGGAATCAAATCCGCGTCATTGGAAGTGAAAGGTGAATTCGCCTACGGATTCATGAAAGCCGAAATCGGTGTTCATCGACTTGTGCGCATATCACCCTTCGACGCCAACAAACGACGGCATACGTCGTTCGCTTCGATCTTTGTAATTCCCGAGGCCGAAGACGATGTCGTGATCGATATCAAAGACGAGGATTTGCGGGTGGATACGTTTCGTGCGTCCGGAGCCGGTGGGCAGCATGTGAACAAGACGTCATCCGCGATTCGCATCACGCACATTCCCACCGGAATTGTCGTGCAGTGCCAGAGCGAACGCTCCCAACACAAAAACCGCGATTCGGCAATGAAAGTCTTGCGTGCCAAGCTCTATCAGATCGAGCGCGAGAAGGAAGAGGCGCGTGTCGCGAAATTTGCCAAAGACAAAAAGAAGATCGAATGGGGATCGCAGATTCGTTCTTATGTCTTCCAGCCCTACCAGATGGTCAAAGATCACCGCACCGACGCCGAAACCTCGAACGTTCAGGCGGTCATGGATGGTGACATAGACTTGTTTATCGAATCATTCCTCGGACACGGCCAGGTTGATGTTGTTGCGGCGGGTGTGAAAGAGAATAGTTAGTCTAGCAGGGTACGTGCGTTTTCTGCAAGCACCTACGTCTTGGTCACGTCGGATTGTCTCCCCGCCAACTGCCCGCACGCCGCATCAATATCAACCCCAAACGACTTGCGGATGCTCACAGACGGGCACCGAGGCAGGAGATAGTTGCGGAAAGCATTCACGCGCTCTTCCGAGGGACGTTTGTAGGGTGAGCCCTCGTTGGGATGGAAGCGGATCAGATTGATCTTGCAGGGGATCTCGT
>JBKKDE010000274.1:0-3350 GCA_046708665.1 Candidatus Zixiibacteriota bacterium
CATTTCTGCACAGGCTAAAGCCCGTGCTACCGATTTGACTCGGGGTAACACAGGCTTTAGTCTGTAACGTTTTGGCCGGCGAAAGCGGCACCGCTACCACCTCGTCGCCCGAAATGTCGGCAGGATAATCCTCTCCCTCGGTTGACGCGCCAGCCACAATGCCAACGCCAATGCGAACGCCGCGTCGCAGTGTTGGTTGTCATCCCAACTGAATTCGCGTAGCTCGTTTGGCAGCGACCAGTAGTCGCCATCCTCTGTGGTCATCTCGATCATCGGGATTCCGATTGAGCCGGTGGCGAAGGCGTGTTCGAGTGTGGCGATCAATTCCGATTTCGCCTTCCCTCCCCTTTCGCCGAAGTTGTATCCCTGCGCTCCGATGTCGGTCAGTTCGGAGAGAACGACATCACCCAATCCGGTGGCGTCGATGATGACGCGCCCGCCGTATTGTGCGTGGCGCTGACGGATCGCGGTGATGACTGCCGTCCAACTGCGATGCTGGAATCGCTCAAAGGCGACCAGTTGAAACGGGCGATCAGTGATGTCGAGTGTTATGCCGACTGTCCAGGTGCGTTTGCGGGCGAGGTCCCAGCCGTGGACGTAGTGTCTCCCCTTGATCGGTTCATGCGTCACGGTGGCACGGCTCTTTAGAGCCGTGTTCGCGAGATGCGTGTTTGCGACAGTCTCGATTGTCGGATCTGACGACACGGGTCTGAAGACCCGTGCCACCTTATACAGGGTGAGTGCGCGCTGGATGTCCTCTTCCCTCAGAACTTCGTTGCCGAGGTCGACAAACTGCCCCTCGATATTTTGTGCGCGTCGTTGCGGTGAGAGTCGGGTGATGGTGCGTTCGAGGTAGTCGGCAGGCAGGTATGGATTGTCGCGCGAGTCGCCGCGTTGGACGTATCCATTCAATCCGCGCGATGCTATCTCTTGCGACTTACGGTAAAACCAGTTCTTGCCGCGCGGAGTGGAGACATAGTCGATCTGTCCGGCGCGGTCGACCACGCGCATCATCAACACTTCCTCGACCACGTAGTCGGCGGCGGGCTCGAAGGCGGCTTCATCGAACGAGATGAAATCGAAGTCGTGGCCGAGCAGATACTCCCCACGGCGCTGTGTCGAACGCGCCCAGAGTACTGAGCCATTTGTCAAACGCAGCATCGGGAAGGGCGTGGCGACCAAGTCTTCGATCAGATAGTCACACCACGGCAGACGGTGAAAGAGCCGTACGACTTCATTGAAGATGATGCGCGCCTGATCGAGCGTGATCGAGACATTGGCGATCACATAGTGCTTCTCGCGGTCATGTTGCGGATCGCGAATCTGAAACATGAGACGATGCGCAATCTTGAGCGCCTGCACGAGCGATTTGCCCCAGCGGTTGCCGCAGTGGAGCACGTTTTCGGGAGTGACGGAATTCGCCAACCAGAGTTGTTGGCCAGGGTGAGGGTCCATCTGGAGGAAGGATTGCGCGAAGTAGGCGGGGTCGGTCAGGGCGCGGCGGAAGGAGGGGGACTGACTCGTCGTATTGTCTGCTCGGTTTGAGCTTCTAACATATTGCACCATAATGCGGTACAGCCATTTCGGCAAACATAAACTAATAGTTTACAATTGTAAACTTATGGTTTATATCTAGTGGTCGATGCCACTGAGTGGGAGGCGGTGTTTCTGATGATCACCAAGACGCGAAGTACCGGTAAGCCGCGAGAGCGGAGCATCGGTGGTGTACTGTTCCCGCGCGTGCGGCGTCGTGTGCTTGCACGTCTCTTTTCAGATCCCGGCAGACGATTCTATGCCGGTGAAATTGCGAACCTGATTGGGGAATCACTCCCTGCGGTACGGAAAGAACTCGCCATCCTTTCGGATGTAGCAATACTCAATTCGGAAAAGACCGGGCACCACCAGTACTACTGGGCTAATACTTCGTCGATGATCTACCCCGAACTTCGCGGAATCATCAACAAGACCTTTGGTGCGGCGAGCACAATTGCTTCCGCACTCAGCGCAGAGGGCAAGAAGATTCGCGTCGCGTTTCTCTATGGGTCAGTCGCAACCGGAGAAGACACGGCCCGAAGTGACATCGATCTCGCCGTAATCGGTGGTATTACTTTCCGCGAATTAAGTAAAGCGCTCGGTACAGCCGAGAACGAACTGGGCCGTCCGCTGAATCCAACGGTTTATTCCGAAGCAGAGTTTCACGACAAACTGAAATCACAAAACCACTTCGTACATGCCCTTGTCGGCAGTCCGAAGGTGTTTATTATAGGCAACGACGATGAGCTTAGAGAATTGGCTCGCTAACCGTTGGCTGAAGTCGGAGCCGACCAGCGCGGTTGAGATCGCGAGTCTCTTCGCGAAAATCGATCGCGACATCGCAGACGCGGGCACGGTCGACATCTCCGATGATTGGCGGTTGGCGATGGCGTACAATGCCTGCCTCGGCTGCGCGACGATCGCCCTGCGCTGCTACGGGTACAGAGTTTCAGAAGAAGGTGGTCATCACTTCCGCACGATCGATTCCCTCCGATTCACCCTCGGGCCCGCGCCGGATCTCCTCGGCACGCTGCAAGCGATTCGCAAGAAACGCCACATGATTACTTATGACTCCGCCGGCACAGTTTCCCAAACCGAAGTAAACGAAATTCTCACCACTGCGCGAGATCTCCGCCAGCAGGTTTCTGACTGGGTAAAGAGTAACTTTCCGAATCTTCTGCCCTGAGCATGTGGCAGTTGAGCCAGTTTCGGGAGTGACGGAATTCGCCAACCAGAGTTGTTGGCCGGGGTGGGGGTCGATCTGTAGGAATGACTGCGCGAAGTAGAGGGGGTCGGTGAGGGCGCGACGGAAGGAGGGGGCGGACACATGAGATTTTGTCAAAATGTGAGCGGAAATTGCCTCCGAAATGCTATATTTGTGGCGATACTACTGACTTCCGAATTGGAGGGAGAATCGTGCGGAAATTGGGATTAACTGTAGTCGCGGTTTCACTGGCGCTGGCATCGAACGTGTCGGCACAGGTGGATACGGCGTGGGTGCGTGCCAGCGGATACGGATCTGCCTACGCGGTTCGTGCTGACCGCGACGGAAACGCCTATGTATGTGGGTCTCTTGAGAACGCCCAGTGGAGGTACGACTTCCTGATCCGCAAGTATTCGCCATCAGGGCAGCTTTTGTGGGAGCGGGTCTACGATGGCGGGGCCGGCGACGATTATGTAGCGCATCTGGAGCTTGATAGCCTCGGCG
The DNA here is from genome assembly GCA_046708665.1 of Candidatus Zixiibacteriota bacterium. Lineage (GTDB taxonomy): Bacteria > Zixibacteria > MSB-5A5 > WJJR01 > WJJR01 > JACQFV01. The sequence goes on from JBKKDE010000274.1 coordinate 3,242, forward strand.
GTGTAGTCGTCGCCGGAGAGATCAACGATTCATCTTATGCTAACCCCGACATAAGGGTAGTAAAGTACGACACGTCCGGGGCTTTCATCTGGGACTATGCCTATAGTGG
>JBKKDE010000275.1:0-2548 GCA_046708665.1 Candidatus Zixiibacteriota bacterium
GTTTGTAAGTCATGATCATCCCGCCTCGGTTTAACAACTTACCGGCCCATCTCAATGACTCGGGAATGTCGGTGACCGCCTTGATTGTCATCATATCCCAACGGTTTTTCGGGGCGGTTGCGATCACATTCTCGATGCTCGACGCGACAACCTTGACATTCATGAGGCCAAGCTCCTGGGCAGTTCGTTCTACAAAGTACGCCTTCTTCGCGATCTGCTCGACCGCCGTAAACTGAATCGACTCGAGCGCGCACGCCAAGGGGATGACCGGGAATCCACCTCCCGAACCAACATCAATCCAATCTCGGGTTCCTGACGGCACCTGCGTCACTGGAAGTAGCGAGATGGCAATCTGCTGTTCGACTTCCAACGGCAGATTTACTGATCGCGATATCAGGTTGATCTTCAGGTTCGCCTCGGCAAGCACCGAAGCATATCGATCGAGGCGGTCCAGAAAACGATCGTCAAGACGCTCAAGCCCAGCGGCTTTAGCCAGTAGTTCAGAATTCAGTTTCACGTGAAACGCCCCCGCTCACATTTGCAATGAAGGCGCGAGGACGGGGTATAGTCAATTGGGAATCTGGTGATGCGCGAGAAATTGAATGTGTTCCACGTGAAACTCAGCGGGGATTGGTATCCTTACGTCCATTTCCCACTTTGAGATGCACCATGAGCAGATTTAAGTCGGCGGCGGTTATCCCGGGAATGCGCGATGCCTGCCCGAGGGTTCGGGGACGGACGCGTTCGAATTTCTCGACAGATTCGTGCCGTAGCCCGCGCAGTCCGTAGTAGGAAAACTGCTCTGGGACACATTGCGATTCCATCCGCTGGAATTGTTCGATCTGGCGCTGTTGCCGGTCGAGGTATCCACCGTACTTGATCTCAATCTCGACCGCATCGGCGATATCAGTGTCGAGTGAGCTGACATCGGGATACATCGCACACAGATCCAGGAAGCTGACCTCGGGTATTCGCAGCAACTGGGACAACGTCGCCCCACCCTGTCGCTTGAGGCCCTCAAATGGTATGCGATCCGCGGGGACATTCGTCCGGCCAAACACCGATATCTGACGGTCAATCTCATTCCAACGGTCTTGTAAAAGCCCGAATTCCGCTGAAGTCATTAACCCGTACTTGAGGGAGTACTGCGCCAGACGTCGCTCCGCATTATCCTCTCGCAAGTGCAAACGATGCTCGGCTCGCGAAGTGAACATTCGATACGGTTCATCAACACCCAGCGTGACCAAGTCATCGATCATCACGCCGATGTACGCTTCCGATCGAGCGAGGATAATGGGATCCTCTTGACGACAGGAAAGCACGGCATTGATGCCAGCCGTGAGCCCTTGGCCGGCGGCTTCTTCGTAGCCGGAAGTCCCGTTGATCTGCCCGGCGAAGAACAGCCCGACCAGCACTTTAGTTTCAAGTGTTGGATGGAGTTGTGTCGGTGGAAAAAAGTCATACTCGACAGCGTACCCTGGCCGAGTCATCACGACTTTGCTGAACGCTGGAATTGTACGCAGTGCTTCGAGCTGGATGTCCGCCGGTAAAGATGTCGAGAATCCATTGATATAAATCTCGTCCGTCCCCATTCCCTCCGGCTCGAGAAAGAGCTGATGACGCGGCTTCTCGGCGAATTTCTTAACCTTGTCTTCGATCGACGGGCAATAGCGCGGTCCGATTCCGGAGATCTGACCATTATAGAGCGGGGATTTGTCGAAATTCGATCCGATCAACTCGTGCGTTTCAGCGGTGGTGTAAGCAAGCCAGCAGGTCGCCTGATTGGAGATTGCGACTGGGGTTCTGCGTGAGAATCCGCGTGGTAGGTCATCGCCTAGCTGAATTTCACAGAGCGAGTAGTCGATCGTCGAGCCGTCGAGACGCGGCGGTGTGCCAGTCTTGAGTCGTCCGATTTCAAATCCGAGATCGCGCAGTTGTCCCGAAAGTCCTGTCGCTTGTGGCTCACCGTATCGACCGGACTTGCGTGTCTCGCTGCCAACATGAGTCACGGCCTCCAAAAATGTCCCGGCGCAGAGCACGACAGCGTCGGCAGGATACTCTTGCCCACTCGACCCTATAACACCTTTGATGCGATTGCGTTCGACTATAGCGGATCGAACACCATCCTGGACGATTCTGATGCGGCCTGTATTGCTGATATCCTCTTGTGCAACAGATTGATACGTACGTCGATCACACTGACAACGCGACGACTGAACCGCCGGCCCTTTGCGGCGATTGAGCACCTTGAACTGAATACCTGCGCTGTCGGCCAGGTATCCCATGCGGCCGCCAAGAGCGTCGATCTCACGTACAATCTGGCCTTTGCCGATCCCGCCAATCGCGGGATTGCAGGACATGCGTCCGATGGCGGCCGGATCCTGAGTGATGAATGTCACCTCGGCGCCCATACGCGCCGCGACAGACGCCGCCTCGATTCCGGCGTGGCCACCACCAATTACAATGATCCGTACATTCTTCATCGTTACTCTAAATGTAGTCAATTGTGACACGCAAAAGGGAGGGCACCATGAGCATAGATGAATCT
>JBKKDE010000276.1:0-17584 GCA_046708665.1 Candidatus Zixiibacteriota bacterium
GCGGCATACTCGACACACGCGACCTTGTCTACTTTGCCTCAGTGATCACAGTTTTCCTATTCTTGGCCGTTCGGACTTTGGAGTCGCGCCGCTGGCGTTGACCGACAGATATGAAGCAAAACGTACGTAAAGGACTGGGAGCCGTAACGTCGGTGCCGCTGATTGTGGCGATCATCGTCGCGGTCAATCTCATTGGACTGTTTGTCTTCACGCGGTTCGACATCACCGACGAACGCATATTCTCGTTGTCCGATGCCTCGAAGCGCCTGGCCGAGTCACTCGATGATCCAGTCGTATGCAAGCTCTACTTCTCAGAAGACATCCCCGCGCCCTACAACGCCAATGCGCGCTACCTCAAAGATCAACTCTACGAGTACCGCGCGTACTCGGGTGGACAGCTGCGCTTCGAGTTCATCGATCCGGTAAAGACCGATCGTGAACAGGAAGCTCAGACGCTTGGTATTCCGCCGCTTCAAGTTCAGGCCATCGAGAAGGACAAGATGGAGCTGAAAAAGGTGTACATGGGGTTGGCGTTCCTCTACGAAGACAAGAAGGAAGTCATCCCGGTTGTCCAGTCGACGCGCAATCTCGAGTACGAGATTTCTAGCGCGATACGCAAGGTGACTTCGGAGAAGATTCCGGTCATTGGGTTATTGGCGGGGCACGGAGAGCCGGAGCGAACCAACGGACTCGAGGTGCTCAGCCAGGTGATGGAGCAACTCTTCGAGGTGCGCCCTGTTCGCATCGTGCCCGGTGAGTTGATCGATACCAAGGTCGATGTCTTGCTCATACTTGGCCCCACCGAGTCGATGGGAAGCTGGGATCAGTATGCCATCGACCAGTTCCTGATGCGCGGCGGACGAATAGCGGCGTTTTACGATCCCGTTGACGCGCAGATTCAGGAACAGCGGGCGATGGATCGTCAGACAAATTGGCCAGGATTCCTGGGCTATTACGGTGTCGGGTTCACCCAGGGGCTGGTCATCGACTCGCGGTGTGCCCGCATCGGTGTGACTCAACAACAAGGATATCTGCGATTCCAGAATGTCGTTGAGTACCCTTATATGCCGCAAGTCTCGCGGTTCAACCCGGACCATTTGGTCGGTAAAGATCTCGAAGCGGTGGACTTTCCGTTTGTGTCACCGCTCGATTCGACACGGGTGGACGGAACGCGGATGACGTTTACTCCGATCTGCTGGTCGTCCGAGCGTTCCGGGCTTCGACGTGCACCGTATGACATCTCAGCGATGCAGCAGTTCAGGCAGACTGACTTTAATGAACCCGGTCAGATCCTTGCGGCCGCGATTACCGGGACATTCACGTCCGCATTTCCCGATGGCCCGCCGGCGGATTCGATGATCAACATGGCTGTGCTACCGCCGGCTTTGCGCGAGGTAGCCGACAACCGCATTATCGTCGTCGGAGACGCGGACTGCGCCTCGGATAACGGAATGCGCAACCCCGCCAATGCCGCCTTCGTCTTAAACATTGTCGATTGGCTGTCGCAGGAAGAGGGACTCATTGCGATTCGATCGCGCAATGTAGCCGCGCGACCCCTTGATGAGGTCTCCGATGGAAATCGGACATTGATCAAATATGCCAATGTGTTCGGCCCCCCGATGCTGGTGGTCGTCTTCGGCCTTTGGCATTGGCAATCACGGCGTCGACATAAGGCTGGAAATTAGCAGCTGCCGAACTCTTCACGGACTCACACTCTATGACACGCAATCTCCTGATACTTCTCGGCCTGGTTGTCCTACTCTGGGGTGCTTGGTACGCGTTTCATACAGGCGAGCAGAGCGAGCTTTCCATCCGCGAACGGCGCGACTTCTTCAAGGCCGATTCGCTGGTGGTCGACTCGATGGCGGTCAAGCACGCGACCTGGGTGAATCTGTCCCGACGGGATGGCCGTTGGAATGTGATCTTCCCCGATTGGCATCAGGAAGCGGATCCAAACATCCTTGGACAGGTGTTCAAATTCACCAACGAGATGGTTCTTGAGAATCTGATTTCTACCAAGCCGGCCAAGCACAGCTCATTTCAAGTTGATACTCTGTCTGGTACAGTGCTTCAGTTCTTCTCCCAAGGTAAACCTGTCGCTGAATTCGTTATGGGCAAGGCAGGCGCGGACATGAACCACACGTATATACGACAGTTGCAATCAGACTCCGTATACCTCGCGCGAGGAGACTTCCAACGGGTCTTTCGCCGCGTTCCGACGGACTGGGGTTCGCGCGTAATATTTCCGACGGACTCATCCCAGCTCACCAGCATCCGCTGGATATCCCGGGATGGAGAAGTGCGCGCTGCACGCGGAGACGATGCTGTGTGGAAGGTCTACAAGGACGGCGGCACTACCGGATTTCCGGTGGATACATCCGTGTTCAATGTCCGATTGCGCAAGCTTTGTCCGCTGAGTACCGATGCTTTCGCCATGGAAGGGACCGGAGCAACGGCCGAAACCGACAATCCTGATTGGCAATTAATCCTCGACAGCCGAGACGGACGCTCGGATACACTGCTTTGGAATCACACTCCGGAATCAGAGTCACGCATGTTTGCATTTCGGCCCGGACGTCCCAAGCCTCTCTACATCTTCTACCGGAGTTCGTATGATCGCCTTAAGGGCATCTTCAGCGACCTCGTTGCCAAAAATGGGATACCGCGATCAAGTAAGGCACAAACCCCATGAGCATCACGTGATTGTCGGACTCGGAGTTGACCAGATTGAAATCGAGCGTGTCGAGCGCACGTGGCGTCGTCACGGAGAGCGATTCCATCGGCGGGTCTATACGGGCGCTGAGTGGGCTTACTGTATGTCGCGTCCTCACCCCGCTCAGTCTCTAGCAGGACGCTTCGCGGCGAAGGAAGCCGCGATGAAGGCTCTGGGGCTCGGCTGGCCTGCAGGGATCGCGTACCGCGATATTGAGATCACCCGGGAACGCACCGGGAAACCGGGGTTGCAATTCTCCAACCGCGCTGCTCAACGTGCTGCCATGCTGGGCGTGACACATGCCGTGGTTAGCATGACCCACGACCGGACACACTCATCTGCAACTGTTGTATTCGAAAAAGAGTAGGTGGGGACTATCGGCCGCGCCGCTTCTGATGTGGCGGGACTGGTTTCTCTGTTGCCTTCGCATGTGCGTCGAGCGCAATTGCCAACGACTCCATGGCCAATTTCTCCGACTTGAGCAATTCCGTTACCAACTGAAGCGCCCGGGTGCGAGTCTGTAAGTTGTCCAACTTGAACCCGCCTCCGGCAGCGCCGCTTGCAACAAATGGTTCGCCATATACCAGAACAGCGAGTTCTTGGAGAGTCGCCACACTTCCATGCATGTGGTATTCGGTCAGTCGCAGCGGCCCGTTTTGCAAGGTGTCCGATACAGTAGCGCTCACAGACTGAAGCGCCTCTAGCACAGACTCGCGCGCCGATCGTGCCTGCAAAATGCCGAGTGGATCATTGGAGATGCGCGCTGCCTCGGAGAGCGTCACGCTTTCCGGAGACGCAAGCATGTCTCGAAAGTGTCGCAACGACAACGGGTATGGAGCAATTCCTTCCTCGGGAACTCCCTGCACTGAACGGTTCAATCGGGAAAGGAATGCCCACAGAACTGAATCGGCATTGCGAGGGAAGTAGTCACCGGTGCCAGTCGCGATCCATGCAACTCCGGTCGCCGGATCGTCACTCCACATGGTGATGCGTGACGTACGTCCTGATTCCATCTCAATTTCGGGCGTTCCACCCACATCGAACCACCACCAGTGATCCGGCTCACGGCGGTCATATCCATAGACCACAGGGGCTCCCGGCGCATTGATCAGCACTGGTTCGTCGGCAACTATGGCGATCGCGAGAGAGTCGGCCAGTGCCCGCGGGGTCAGGTCGAGAGGAATCAGTTCACGGTAGGATAGCCCATTGGATTCCAACAGCGCACGGGCTTCAGTACGTTGGCGTGAGGCATTTGGAATGCTATTGGCAAATACATCGGGCCACTCAAGCGGGGAACGGTTTTCAATCCAAGCGGATTGCGGATCGAAGTGAGCGTTGTGAAATATGCAAAGACGCTCTATCGCGTATACCAGCGGTGCGAGCGTTGACGCGGGCTCTGCCTGCTCCACAGTCGCCTCCCAGCCGCTCACCAGGTAAAACTGCGGTAACGGGCCACGCTGAGTCACCGAAGTATCCGCGTCCTTCGAGTCTAGCGGTTGACTGCTGGCAGTCTCTGCTATGCCAGCCATGGCCGCGGTGGCAAGTATGCCCGCGGCCACAGCAAACCGCATGTTACGCATGGTGAAATCGAATGTCACAAGAGGAAGATACACATATGGTGGGAGATATGCCTAAAGCCCAGTCGGGATAGATTGGCTTAGAAAGTAAAGATGAAGTGTTGCAACAACTCTACCCCCGAGAGGTCCAGCGCACCAAGGCCGAGAGCGCCGTCGGACGATCCGGTCCAAGCGCGGACACCGACTCCGGCTCGCGAACGGGAACCCATAGCAAAATCGACCCCGCCCCCGAACCCGCTAAGGCGAGCCGCATCCTCGAAAAATGGTGACGCTTTTGGATAATCGTTCGCGGACAAGAATTTCGCGTCGGCAGAAATCCATCCCGTAACGGAGTGGCTGACAGGTACACGAGCTCCTGCATGCAGTCTGAAATCATCGCCGTGCCGTTTGTCGGGTTCCGCGATGAGATCGACATCCGCACCCGGTTGCTTGTCTTTGCTGCGGAGTATGTAGCGCAGGCCGCCGTCAATCGAGCTCTTACCGATCGCCACAGTACCATGCACCCGGGCATCGAACTGCACCCCATCGCGAAATATGGCACGGCCTTCGAGTTTGTCATCGGTCGTATAGATCATGAGCAGATCGCAAGTTAACCGATGATTAGCAGGCCAGATACGCTCGGTACCAACATTCAATATGATCCGCGAGCCCGGTTGGTATTCGCGGCCATTGTCGTATGGTTCGTAGGTTCCTGAAATGTAAACGGCAGCCGAAGTACCCAGAACCCATTGACCGAGCGGAATCGCCGAGCCCACTTGTCCAAAGAGGTTTAGGCCCTCGCCGGGATTGCGAACTGGAAACGCCAAGAAGTCTGATGCAAGCCACGTAAGAAGGGACTGCTGTTCATTGGTGAGTGTCTTCTGGCCAGTAGGCAGCGAGACACCTGCCGACGCCAAGAACTGGTCGTCGAGAAATGAGGCCGAGACTTGTACCTTGGAGTCCGTTAGTCCGCTGATCGCCTCGTCCTCCAGTTGCAGTTCTCCGACCGCGTTCATAAGGGCGGCTGTGGCTGCAACCTCGACATTTTCGGCGACTCCGGCGCGCAACATGAGCGGCACGTACCACTCTTGGATTGAAAAATCCTCGTCGCCCGAAACGTCCCACGACATAAACGTGAGCCCCTGCGTCAGTTCAGGACGTTGCCCGTGGATGATTTGCGCGATAGCATGTTCGGCGGCGCAGACTACCGTGGCAAGCATGAGGAAGCCCAGTATGAATTGTCGAATGGTGAGTCTCATTGAGGGCCGTCGTCGAAGTGGCGTTGGATGATGACAGTCGTGGTGGTTGATGGTGGGGTATAGGGGCTGTCACTGCCCCCACGGTCTGAGCCCATCGGCCGGAAGAGCCCTGAGTTTTCATTCATTGCGCCGAGGCGTTCATCGGTGCGCGCAGGACGTTCGGTCCACTCCGAATGGCTCGAATTGCGCTGCACCAGACGGTCCAATTGTTCAGGTCTTGCATCGAGGTCAAGGGAGGATAAATAGGTCATCCGTTCCGCGCGATCACGTGCCTCTTTGAAAGAGGGATCCACCGAAGCGGCACGGTCGTACTCACGTCGAGCATCGCCGTATCGTCCGGCATCTTCGTCGTCGAGCCCGCGCGAGTAGGCCAGAAACGCCACAAACGATTCGGTCGGAACCCGGTCCAGCTCGACCTTTTCCGTAATTGAGGGCTCGATTCTCAGCTTCTTGATAATGTCCCAAAGTATGCGCTTTTCGATTTGGAAGAATTGCGCCAGTTCGCCGGTCTGCTCCTTGCCCAAGTCGACATCACCCGTTTTGGTTGAGACCAACTGCGGGTCGAATCGCAAGCGTCCTTCCGAGAGCTCCACGGCATCACCCGCGACCATGTGCGCGGCGCCAAGGAGTTTACCGAGGCGCGGCGTGGTCGTCGAATCGAAGAAACTGCCTTGGGCCAGCTTGAGTTCGGTGAGGATTCTCTCTGTTTGCGTGCGCTCGACAACTTTGAGTGCCTTGAGCTTCGAGAGGTCTGTCACGAGCATTTCCGCCAGTCCTTTGGATAGCGGGCGGAGGTTCCCCGGGAGACGTTCGGAATTGAAGTAGGCGACTCCGATGGTGGAATCGGAGAAGCGGCTGGGATTGATCTCGCGTTCGCGCGCGATCGCTGCTTGGGCAATCTTGACGGCCCGCTCGCGGCGCAGAGTCTCGATACGCTTGGCGATATCCTTGGCGGTCGAACCATCGGGTTGAAGATTGAGGTATCGCTGGTAGTGGGTCAGTGCCGCCTCGACACTGTCTTGCTGTTCACCGATGTACCCAAGGAACAGATGGGCCGAGGGCAAGTATGAGCTCAAGCCGAGGGCTTTGTGGAATGACTCCTTGGCTGGCTCAAACTGCTGGGTATGGTACTGTGCCTCTCCCAAACGTGCCCATAGCGGGCCATCACCGGGTGACGAGATCGTTTGCGCTGTCAGAAGCGGCACAGCGCGCGCGTAGTCTCCCTCGTACATGGCGCGCATGGCGCGCTGCCCAGGAACAGAAGCACAACCCGGCATCAGCACCAGCCCAAGTGCAAGGCTGGAACAGATCAGCGCAGACTGCTTTATCACCCTTGCCGCACGGTTCATCGGGAGTGAGATAGGCGCCATAACACCATACTGTCAATGGGATTGTTGGAGAGAACGCCAGCTTCAGAGACGGAGCGGGCGACCGCCCCGTTGCCTACTGACACATTTTCGCCTATCCGCCTGAGACCGATAGGAATGGCTCGAGCGCTATCAGTCTGTCGCGTGCGATATCGAACTTCGGATCGGCGGCAAGAGCTTCTTTGTAGGCCTCATAGGCGGCGGTCAACTGCATCTCATCCTCGAGGTTGAGGCCGCGTGTGTAGGCGAGTACGGCCTCGATGGGCTGCTTGTCATCCTTGGGAGCTGTGGCCATCTCGACACCCATCCACGATGCGACTTTAGCCGAGAGTTCATTTTGCATCTTGGCGAGCTGGCTCGGGCGTCCCTCAATTTTCTCGCTCTTAATGATTTCCCCAGTCTCTGTCTTCACCCATCTCGCGTCGATGCGCATTGTGTTCTTGTCGATCTTGCTAAATGAACCCAGGACAAGATTATGAGCTCCAAGCAACTTGCCGACCTTCACCGCGGCGTTCTGATCGAAGTATTCGCTCTTCTGCATTTTAAGTTCATCGAGGAGGAACTGAATTCGCTCCCGCTCAACGATGCGTACGCCCGGTGTGCCCATCAGGTCGGTGACCAACATGGCCGACAGACCCTTCGAGAGTCCATCCATCGCCTCGCGGTCTGCGACGCTATTGTTCTCGAAATAGAGAACAGCTAGGGTCTGCAGTTTTGATTCCGCATCCCCCTCCAAACGGAGAGAGTCGACCATAAACCACACGCGCTGTACTTGCGGTGGCTCGAACTTGATGTTCAACCGGAAACTCGGGTCGATCTCGATAACCTTCTTCATGTACACAATCGCCTGATCGGTAAAGTTCTTTCCCGCTGATGCCTTGGCGAGCAGGAGATAGATATTCTTGGACTCGGCTTGGTTCAGCGTTGAGTCGGATGCGACTCTGGTGAGCAAGTCGATCGCCTCAGCGAATCGGCCGTCGTTGTACATGGTGCGTGCCTCGGATAGGACTTCAGTAGTCCCGGCTTGCACCACCAGGGCCGCGCTTGATAGCACGAGAATCGCTAATGCGATCGCATACGATGAACGGGTCTGCCGCATATAGAATCTCCTTTTTTTGTGTAACCTGTTAGCCCGGAGTCGGTCAACGGGGGCGACGCATTATACACCATAAACACGATCTGTGAATGACCGATTTCAAGACTCAGCGCGGTGCCATCGGGATATTGACGCGGGCACGGTCATTGGCGGGTACGCGTACGATGTACGGGCCGCCCTGCATCCGATAGCCATCCCGACGTAGGGTAATCTCATGCGGGCCAACCGCGACATTGCGAAGCTCGCCAGGAGTTCCTTGGCCGGTCATCTGACCATCGAGCATGATCTCAGCATACCCCGGACCATCAGAAAAAGATACCGCGACGTTGACCCGGCCCCGACTCATCTCGAACTTGAGATTCTTCTCGACCGGGCTTGCGCCAACAGTGACCGTGTCGGTCCAGAAGTCACTATCTATCTGCCATCGAATCAGATGACGCCCCGTGGACACGTTCAGGGCCAGTGGGAACTGCGTTGGTTGCTTCTTGCCGTCCAACCAGATGGACTCAATGCGATCCCGTTCGGCAAACGGTTGCACATCAATCGTGAGGTTTGGCGTTGCGGTGTTCTCGGGCTCAGTTGTTGCGTCGGGAGCTGGTGGAGTGGCTCGCGCCGTAGTCTGAGAATCTCGAGTTGCGGTCGTTTCGACTTCCGGCGTGTTGGCTTCGGCAATCGGCGCGGCCGACATGGGAATGTCGATCTTGAGCGCTGTGCTCAGTCCGTCCTCTATCCGTGCGACATGCGTCCCGTCGCAGATTAATTCTCCGTCCGATCCGGTGATTTCCAAATGGAACCGCACACTATCTGCTGACGCCATCCATAGAAACAGCGTGAAGGCGTCTCCCGGACCGACCGCGCGGGTGGTTGCGACCGTGAGGGAGTCACTCGTTGGTGGGCTGAGATCCCGCTGGTCACCTACGTATATTTGGCGTCCTGAGCCAGGTCTCAAGTATTTCACAGTGAATCGTTCGCTCACCTTTGGATATTCCTGAATCTGTTCAGGCATTGAGGCGGATACAGAAACCTCGACAAGCGCCGCGATCGAGCCGCCGTTTTCATCTTTGTCAAAGAGAAACAACTTAGCCACGAGCGCTAGGGCGGCCACGGCAATTACAATCCCACCCACAAGTCGTAGTCCGCTCCGGTCTTTTGGCTTCTCAGGACGGTGAGCTGGCGTCGCCCCGCCATCGGCTCGATACACTGTCCTTGAGTCATCCACGTTCAAGACGGCGTTTCTGAAAGCCGTTGTGAGTTCCTTTGTCGATCCATAGCGCGCCGCCGGGTCTTTAGCCAAAGCCTTCAGAAGTACACGATCCACAGATGTCGGGAGCTTTGGATCAATCGACGACGGTACCGGCGGCGGAGTCGACAAGTGATGCGACATCATGTCGTACTCGGTCTCCGCCAGGAACGGACGCCGACCGACAAGCAACTCAAAAAACATCACGCCAAGCTGATAGATGTCAGTCCGCGCATCTACGCCGGTGCCGCGGATTTGCTCTGGTGCCATGTAGGGAAGAGAGCCGGTCGCGACGCCTGTTTTGGTCTTCGTGGATACGCCCAGTATTTTCGCGATGCCGAAGTCGGTGACTTTTGCGGTGTTGTCCGCCGTCATCAGGATGTTTGAGGGCTTGATGTCGCGATGAATCACTCCACGATCGTGCGCATAGCCAATTGCCGAACATATCTGCGGCACGAGTTGCACCAGCAGCTCCAGCGGCAATGGACCACCGCTTCGCAAGCGTTCCGCGAGGTCAGCTCCCTCGACATACTCCATGACGATGTACCGGAGGTCGTTGATGACCATGTAGTGCAGCAGTCGCGCGATATTGGGGTGGTCGAGACGCGCCAGTGATTTGGCTTCTTCTTCCAGCTTGGCGAGAATTTCCGGTTCATGCAACAACTCGGCTCGAATGGTCTTGATACCGACGAATCGGTCGAGTCGGATGTCCTGGGCTTTGAAGAACATGCCCATTCCGCCCTCGCCACGTTTCTCAATTATTCGGTAGTCGCCAATTGTGTTGCCGATCACGTCATGGTCTCCAGGATGGACGATGCCGCTCGAAACGTAGGCCCCTCGTGGAGATGTGTCAACAACCGATTGGCGGGGAATGACTAAGCCAGAATAATCGTTGGTCTATAACCCTTGACAACATGCCACCCGAAGCGGGAGATTCCATACTGATGAACGGATTGTATCGACGGTGTCGCAGGATTCTCGGTGGGGTGTTAACGACCCTCACGCTGATGTTGGCGGGTTGCGGCGATTCACCAACTGGTACGGGAGGACCTGTCGCACTCAAGCTCAACGTTGATCTGGAAACCCCGACACTTGCATCACAGATCGAGGTCGTCACCTTAACAATTCGTTATGGGTCACTTCCGCCTGTTGGCCCTGACACACTCAACTTCTCAAACGGTGTGATCAACGACACGGTGAGTGTAGTCCCGGGGGATACAGTGACGTTTATCCTCCGCGCCCTCAACAGCGTTGGGCTGGTTCTCTATGAGGGACGTGACGGGCCGCGGCAAGTTCAGCCCGGTTCGACGTTGTCACTCAATATCCTCATGAGGCCCGCCGTTCTCATGCTGCGTGCGGGACCACTGTTCCAAGAGATCGAGCTGCCGGGGCAAGGATTGGTCGAAGTGACGGTCGATGTGTACAACGTCGACTCGCTATTTGGGGCGTCATTTCGTGTTCACTACGACCCGACAGTTCTGGAGTTTGTCGGGATCACGGAAGGGGCGTTCCTGAAGGGGGCGGGCATCCAGACGCTTGCGATTTTACTAAAAGACTCTGCGGATTTCGTTGCGTACTCTGTCACGCGCTTGCGTCAATCGAGCTTTGCTGTTCCGGGAGTTAACACGACGACCACCCCCGGTCGGCTCGCAACGTTGAGGTTCAACAAACTGCGAGCGGGCGAAAGCGAGATCACGTTTGAACCGACTGCCGAACTGGTCGATCCAAGCGGACGGCTGGTCCGCAATCATGCCAGTCTGGTGCTCGAGTCAGCCACAGTCCGAATCACTCCTAACTAAGCACGACCGCGTTACAGTAAGCCACTCATGACTAACCCCTCCATCACGGGACGACAATGCGTTCGAAACTGCCGCCTCGGAGCCCTCGCCCTGCTTATGATCCTGGCGATTCCAGCGGTGTGCCAGGCGCAGTCAGACTCGGTGATCATCGTGGGTGGTCGTTATTCTCCCGGCGAGACATTTGTCAACATTGGCGTCCGGCTGATTAATTCCGTTGAGCTTTCCGAAGTGAGTGTTCCGATTCAGCTGCGGTCTTTAACGCCCGGAGCGTTCGTCACCTCTCTCAATATGACATACAGCGCCAGATTGGGAGACCCGTCAACTCTACCGGACGTCAATCGGACCGATCAATTCGATGCTCCAGCAGGCGGCGCTCCTTGTGGCTATCTGCTTCCCACGCACACCGACGGAGCCACTCACTCCGTTACCGCTTCCCCGGAAGGTGTCTGGTTTCTCCGATCCGGAAATGAGCCGGCGGATTGGTTGGAGATCGGAGCGGATCCAGAGGCGGTACCATCCATGTACATTGGTGTCGATCTGACGACAACGTCGGGAATGTTCGAGATCGATACGATGTGCATCGATCCGGGCGGTCCAAGCAACTTCCTCCGATTTGTTGATGGAGTCGGCGCCGACGTGCCGGTCGTATTTGTGAAGGGTACTGTCACGATCAACAGCCCGCCCATTGCCCGCGATACGACAATCAACTTGTTGGTTAGCGAGATTGTGGCCGGTGTCTATCCGGCGTCTGATCCCGACGGCGACCCGCTTACCTACACAACTCTGACGTTGCCTCCGTTCGGCGATCTGGATCTTGGACCCGATGGTGCCTTCGTATTTGGCGCGCCGGGCGATGCGGGATCTACGTCATTTGACTTCGAGGTCAGCGACGGTTTGGCAGCAGATATCGGGACTGTAACTCTCGTCTTCGAGTACGAACCTCCGGAGACGTTGTACGTCCGCAAGACAGGGAACGACGCGTCTGGAGAGGGAACGACGGGCAATCCCTTCCGCACGATCCCACATGCAATCTCTGTCTCTTCTCACGGTGATAGAATTGTTGTCGGGCCCGGGACGTTCGATCAGCCCGGCGAGGTCCCTGTTGTGTTTCCGCAGAGCCACAAATTGACAATTGTCTCTGAGAGTGGCCCTTTCCTCACCGAATTGGTCGGGACACCGTCGGCGTCTGGATCAGTTGTGGTGATGCATGCGCCCGATCCCGGCGACACTTTGACGATTTCCGGATTCACGATTCGTGACAACCACGTGAGTGACCCTGGCTGCGACTTCTGCGGCGGCGGAATTACGGTCGGCATTTCTACCGTTGCGAAAATCCTAAATTGTGTTGTGCGGCATAACTCAGCTTCCGGGGCATTAGGCCAATCTGTAGGTGGAATCCTGTTCAATGGATCGGGCGGAATCATCGCCAATAACTGGATCACGTCCAATTCCGGATTGCTTGATGCGTCGGCGGTCGGTGGAATGATCATCGGACCCGGGGCGGATGTCGCGGTCACCAATAACACGATTGCGCAGAATGTCGGACCGGATCTCGAGACGTCCGCAGGTGTGTTGATCGAAGACCAAACTTCACTCTCGCGATTCGACAACAACATCGTGGCCTTCAATGCGCCCGGCCGTGGCTTGACATCACTCACCGACCTGCCGGGCACAGAGTCGACTGTCAACAATCTGTACTACGGAAATATGTCTGACGCCCAAGGGTTCACATCCACATCGACGTGGATATTCGACGATCCGCTCTTGGCCGACACGGGAGCTGGGAACTTGCACCTTACGTGTGAGTCGCCAGCTCGAAATGGTGGACAAATCGCATCGGTGCCATCCGGACAGAATTTTGACATCGACGCACAACTTCGTGTGCCGAGTAACCCCCCGCCGAGAGTGGATATCGGTGCAGACCAATTCTATGATGCGGACAAGCAGGCGATCTTCGTCGCGTCAGCCGACAGTGGCTGCGTCCCATTGAATGTTTCATTTACCAATATGTCGACATGCGTCGACGAGGAATGGCGTTGGGCCTTTGGCGATGGCGCGACCTCGACATCGAAGAATCCCTCGCATCAATACATACAACCAGGTGTCTATCAGGTTCGGCTGATTGCGCGCGGTAGCCTTGACGCCGACACGACGTTCGACACCGTCCACGCCATTGGTGAACTCGACGTAGACTTCACCAGCAATGTGCAGAGTGGATGCATCCCGTTTGCAGTCGACTTTACCGCGTTCACCGATGCGGACGCCGACATGTACATCTGGGATTTTGGCGACGGGGATATCGATACGGGGCAGCAAGTCACGCACACGTATACGACTGCCGCCACCCGGACGGTTACCGTGGATGCGATCAACATGTGCGGTACCTACTCGCACACGAAGACCGATTATCTCGAAGCCAAGGCACTCCCGATCGTGCAAATGACGTCAGTGTTCGACACGATGTCAGCAGTTCCGTGCAATCCGTTTGCGGTACAATTTGGATATATTTCGGATCGTCCGATTGTAGCATGGAGCTGGGACTTTGGTGACAACAGCACGTCAACAGATTCAACGCCGGTGCATGTGTTTGCCGCGGGTGATACATTCAGCGTACGCCTCAGAGCCACCGGCGAATGCGGGAACTCACAACACGTACGAACAAATTACGTCAAGCTGAAGCCGCGCCCGATTGTCACTGCTTTCGCGGCGCCTGGATTTGCTTGCGTGGGAGTGACCCAAGTTGCGTTCATCGCAAATGTAACTGGGGCGGTTTCAAGCTCGCTATGGCTCTTCGGCGATGGGGCAACGGCATCGGGAACAAGCGTTACTCATACGTACACCCAAATCGGCAGGTACCTGCCGAAGATTGTGGTCGTTTCCACCTGTGGACAGGATACGATTGCCGTGTCGGACAGCATCATCGTTGGATCACTGCCCGTTGCCGCCGTAGCTGCCAGCGCTGATAGCGGATACGAGCAACTGTCGGTCCAGTTTACCGACCAATCGACAAACCTGCCAACATCATGGTCCTGGCGGTTTGGCGACACTCAGCAATCGACGCTTCAGCACCCGACACACCTCTACACGACCGGGCTCTATCAATCTTCGCTTATTGTAGGCAATCCATGCGGCGCTGATACATCCGCGAATCGCCGGATCGTGGTTGGGTCGTACCGTTCGGTTATAGTGGATTCGCTTGGCACATCGGGTGACACAATTCTTTACTCGGTGCGTGTTGATACGCTTGTCATCGGGTACGACCATACTGTGTATCTTTCTGGTCAAGTCACACCGTTCCCTGTGCAGGGGTCCGTGGGGTTCGTGTTCGAGCCCAGTGCCGCCGTGCCGCCCTTCACGGCAACTATGAAGGTGATTCCCTCGCTGAACCTGGCATCGGGAAATTACTCACTTGAAATGCGGGCGGTGGATTCTCTTCGCTTCAATCAGCAGGGTCTGCCACTCGCAAAGACCGCGACCAGGGGATATGCGCACGTTGGTTTCACCGCCATCGAAGTGACTCCGAATCCGATCTCCATGGATTCGACAATAGTCTCGCAGCTCAGTACCCGAACCATAACGATCCGCAACATGTCCAACGCGTCCGAGCCCTATACTCTAATTGTTCAGCCAGCTCAAACGTCGGGTCCGCCGTTCCAAATTCTTCCGAATCAAGGGAATGGCGACACTCTTGGTCCCGGCCAGTCTATGGTTTGGGGTCTGGGATTCGCACCGTCGCGAAAAGGAGATGTGACGGGCTGGGTTCGCGTCCTGTCGAATGACCCCGGCAATCCCGCTATTCAGGTAACCATGACCGGGCGTGGACTCGGTGAGCAAGTGCCGCCACGAGTGACGGTGGCGTCGCCCACATCGAACGCTGAAGCGACCATTGATCAGGGAGTCAGCTTGACGTTCTCCGAGCAGATGGTCATTGTACCACTCGACACTATCCTGCGGGTCACGTCCCGACGCACGGGCGCGCCGATATTCGGTACCGCCGTTTTCAATCAATTGGCGATGTCATTCATGCCTCACGAGTGGATGTGGCCGGATGACACCGTGACGCTCACGCTTCGCGCAATTGTGACAGACACGAACGGCAATCGGCTGGATGGCAATTCCGATGGCAATGAGGCTGGATCGCCATCCGACGATTACGTCCTGACAATCTTCACGGGGCCGGGGGTATACCCGGGCGATGCCAACCGCGACGGGTTGGTGAATGAAGCGGATATCCTGCCAATCGGTCGCTTCTGGCGAATTCAGGGCCCGCCGCGATCGCGGTCATACACTGACCTCAGCATGCAGCCTGCACGGGCGTTCCCGATTCGGGCCGCAGCCCACGCCGACTGTGATGGAAATGGTATTGTCGATTCCGCCGACATTTGCCCGATTGCAGAATTCTTCGATCAAGATACAGTGTTGCCCAAGTCGGTGGTCGAGCTCTGGCTTGAGGAAGCACAAGCGTGGAATGGCACCGTTGTCGATGCCATGCTCGGAGCACTTCTCGATTGTCCCTCACAGGGGGCTGGAACAGCCGTCTTACGGCAGGCACTCAGCGAAATGCAGACTCAAAATCCTGTCCCGCACGAATACGCCCTCGAACAAAACTACCCGAACCCTTTCAACCCGGCGACAGTGATCGCATACACACTATCATCGCCCGGTGAAGTCCGGCTCGACGTGTTCGACATACTTGGCCGACGTCTTACGACTTTGGCAGACGGTGCCCGTGACGCGGGTGTGCATCGGGTAATTTGGGATGGACGCGATGAGGGCGGAGCCAGTGTCTCGTCGGGCATCTATTTCTATCGTTTGAGCACTGCGAAGTTCACTCAGACCCGTAAGATGCTCCTGTTGAAGTAATTCCGTCGCGCGGGAACGAAATCAGTCCGTATGTCGTTTGAACCTCCATGCGCTTGACGTCAGCGCCGAAAAGTCCTTGAAGTTCAAGCGTATGCACGCTATATTGGAGTTCTAAACAGGAGCAAACCATGGCAAAGAAACAAACATTCGCTGATAAGCTCAAAAAAGAGAAGAGCGGCAGTCTTTGTGCCGTGTGCGGTGGCGCAACCCAGCCGGTTCGTTTGGTTAATCCCGAGCAGGACACCGAGTCAGGCGCCATCAAGTTCCGTACCGCCATTGTGGTTGTCTGCAAGTGCAATCATAAGGCGATCTATTTTTAATGATATGGAGACAACCTAGATCTACACACTCGGCGTCGCAAAAGCTTTGCGGCGCCGTGTTTTGCCTTTGGGGTAACCGATCACCAACGCGGAGTCCCAGGTTTCCATGACGCGCGACGCCGCATTCTTCTACCAGGTCATCAAGCCCGGCCGCTATCTCGGAGGCGAATTTGGCGTACGTGGAAACGGCGAAAGCACGCCTTCACGCGACATTGTTTGGTATTACCCTGACCGTTACGAACGCGCGATCACCGATAGTGCGTGGCGTCGTTCGTTTTTCCAACTGACATCGCAGCGGGGAGTTCGAGTATCTCGCGCCGTGGAGTACGCATCGGATGTCTGGGCTTCTCTGGAGATGTTTGAGAAGGCAACATTTACGCTCGACCACTTAACGGATATTCGCGCCGCCGCCTGCGTTGTCTTCTGGGCACCCGACGTCTTCACCGCCGCACACATTCCTGCCCTGATTCGCCGCAGCGGGCTTGAGGTTACTTCTGTTGTGATTGGTGTGGTCTGTGACGGGCCATGGATACCCCGGTTCTTGGGCGGACACGTCGACTGGGTCGTTCCTGCACCGGACGGCTGGCTCCCGCGCGACTTGATCACGTACCTCCGCGATGGTGGACCGCTTCCGGCCAGCGCGATACCCGCCCGACACACGGCTGGCTTCGACGCAGCGATCAACATGTGGACCCAACAATCGCTCGAGATATGTGATGCGATCGCTACGCCACGGTGGGTTCCGCGTGTCGAGGTTGAGGACGATTACTTCGATGTCGAGCTCACGAGTATAGATGCTGCGGGGCAACGACGGACGCGTAGTGTGGCATCGGTGGTCATGGACGCACTCGACGGGCTCAAGAGCACCGGAGTGGACGGTATCCGATTTAGCCCCAGTGGCGCAATCGACTCGACGATCTTAGTGGGATCACTCACAGAGCTACAACGCCGCCACAGCATGAAGAGAGTACGGGCGCATATCCCGGCGATTGCGATTGACGAATTTCGTAACGACTGGCTGGCTTATAAGCCGCACATTCTCAAGCCGACTTTGCGGCTATGCTTGACCGGGACTGTGGACCCCGCGATTGTTATAGAAACTGGGAATCGCGCGCTTAATTTTGGTTGGCAGGGACTGACTGCTGTCTTGGAGTTCGACTCATACGACGCTCTCCTGCGACTTCTCCCACCAGTTCAGACGATCATTCGTGGCTGGAGCAGGGCTGCTCAAGGACATGCTGACAAGAGACCGCTCAGAGTCTAATACAGCCCAGCGCCAATCGGCCAGTGGTCCGACGAGGCGCATGAGCCCGACGGTGGAAGTGTCCGCCAGTATTCAGGAGAGTTCCGTCAGTTCAAAGACGACATCTC
>JBKKDE010000277.1:0-2711 GCA_046708665.1 Candidatus Zixiibacteriota bacterium
CCCCAAGAATTGGAAGCGCCCTATCATCGGCAGCCGCGATCGCGGCCAATTCGACCCGATCGCGTTCGGCATTCAGCGACAAGTTGCCGACTTCATCTTTCTCACCATAGTACTCGGTAGCAACATCTTCACCGCCGGTGAGAAAAAGTCCGTCCACTCGCCGCATTATTTCACGGACGTGCTCGGGATTGGACTGATTGGAGAGAAGCACCGGAAGTCCACCAGCGCGGGCAATCGCATCGCCATAGGAGTTGGGGAGCCACTCGTACGCGTACGGCGTTGGTTCAGTTCGCCCTTCCTTGAAGGACCGCCCACGCATTGTCAGACATATCACCGGTGCATACATTGGTCGAGAGTCTCCTTGTATAGAATCGGCATGCAAACTCTACATCGCGACTGAAATCTAGGCTGAGCTGTCCCGCAGGAACGTTTCACGTGCGTTGTTTCACCTTAGAATGAGAACAGGATCGACAAGTGAATGCGGTCCGAGGGAGCGTACTTGGGATGCACGACACGTCGGGCATAGTCTAACCGCAACGGACCGACCGGAGCAATGTATTGCAGTCCAACACCGACGGAAACGAGCATGTCGCCAATCGTCACTTCACGGAAGCGTCCGAAGTTGTTGCCCATGTCCATGAAGAATGTAAACCAAAACTTGGAACTCATCGGTGTACGCAATTCCATGTTCGCCAGCATCACAACTTGCCCGCCTTCGGGAGTCCCTGTCGAATCCTTCGGCCCCACGGTATTCTCGGCATAACCACGAATCGAATTGGCGCCTCCGAGATAGAAACGGTCAATCGTAGGTACGAAGCCGCTATTAGAATGGGACTTCGCCCACGCCAACCGCAATCGAGTCGCGAGCACGGACGGAGCGCTGATTGTCAAATACCGCGCCCACGATGCGTCGATTTTGTAGAAATCCTCGGCGCCGCCGAGAATTCCTCCGACGTATTCCGCATCAATACGCGTGTTCGCACCCGAGGTCGGTACGAAGCGATTCAGCCGTGTGTCCCGTTCAAGTGCGACGCGGAAACGCCGCTTAATGCTGATACCCTCTTCTCTCACATAGTCTTCTCTACGATCTGCCGGGATGCCGTAGATGTTTACTCGTTCGTATACCAACGACGACCAGATCCGCATCGTTCGACGTATCCGTCGCGTCACATCGATAACTCCCTCCATGCGCTCTACACGGTACTCCTGAACGGGAGAATGCACGCCAGGCTCATACGCCAGCGTCAGTGTTGTCGGGAGTTTAATTCCGAGGGGCCACGGCTCAGTGTAACGTGCCGCAAACCGATGATGCAACACTTCCCAGGCCGTTACGATCACGAATCCAGAGCGGGCTGTGAGCGACCATTGACGACCTGTACCACGCCAATTGCGCGATCCCCACTCGAAGGCATAATCCCACGTCAGGTCGCGGTTGGGGTCTTGACCCACTCCAGTTCGAAACCCAATGAAGGACGGTTTGCGTTCGACGACCCGCATTTCGAAGTCCGCACGGCTCGAATCGGGTATGCCCCCACTGTCGGGTACAACCTGTTCAAGGTGCACGAATGTGAACAGTCCGGTCGCATAGACATCCTGCTGTTTCCAAGCGAGTTTACTCTGCGAATAAAGC
Source organism: Candidatus Zixiibacteriota bacterium (assembly GCA_046708665.1). Taxonomy (GTDB): domain Bacteria; phylum Zixibacteria; class MSB-5A5; order WJJR01; family WJJR01; genus JACQFV01. The sequence goes on from JBKKDE010000277.1 coordinate 1,631, forward strand.
TCGCCCTCCTTCCAACCCGATTCTTTGCGGATAAAGGATTCATCGGTGAACGTATTGCCGGCAATCTGCAATTGCCCGAGATGGACTTCAGGTCCGGCTCGAAATTTGAAGGTCACATCCAAGCTGTCCGAGCGTGGCACAATTTCCGACGAGAGGGTCATGCGCGGATGTCCGCGATCCGCCAAAAACCACCGAAGCCGCGCCGCCGTGTATTCCATCAAAAGTGAATCGGCGGCATCTCCCGACTTGAGTTCCTCCATCACGCTCTTCGCCTTTTGGACCAACCCCGAATCGTCGCCAACCAGGGTGACTGTCCCCCAGCGATAGAGAGTATTCTCGGTGATGAACACCGTAAGATTTGCCTTCTCGCCCTCAGGGTCGGGAGCAGCGCTAATGGCTACTGTGGCGTCCCAGTGCCCCTTCTGCCGGTACAGACGGCGTACCGCGTGCTCGTCACGCTCTTCCGCGCCTGACAGCAACACTGGATCGCGCCGCAACCCGATCTTGTGCATGATGCCGGGTTCCTGAAGCTGCATGACATCGCGGATATCAGAGTCGTCGACCTCGTTATTGCCTTCGATGTCGATGCGTGCGATCTGGGGTCGCTTGCGCCGCCACTGGCGAATCTCGTCTTCAATGTCGTCAGTCTGGGAGAATGCCGGTGCGATTGAACAGAGCACGGCCAGGATGCTCCCGACCAGCACTCCAATAGGTCTCATATCGTTCAATATTCCCAATTGAAATGGATGTTCATACGGTAAAGATTGTTCTTGTCTCGGTTTCCGTCGAGAAAGATGCGCCGCGAAATGCGGTACTCGAACCCGACCTCCTGCCCTGCGCCGGCATCAAGTGGTGTTGTTCCATACAAATACAGTTGTGGGATAACATAGCGCCCAACGGTGATCGAAGCGTCGAACGGATTGTCACCGGAATTAATTTCCAGAGTCTCCAAGCCAAGTCTGCGCGCCGCCGCACGTTGGACTTCGGAAAAGACCAAACCGGTTGCCGCGAATCTCAGCCGATTCGCGAGCGGGTCGGATACCGCAAGTGAATCGCTGCCAGTGGACAACGTCATGTTGGC
>JBKKDE010000278.1:0-5140 GCA_046708665.1 Candidatus Zixiibacteriota bacterium
GTGCATGCAACAGTGCTATGACCGAAAGCCCGCCGAAGAACCACATCACAGGTGAACGCGCGACCACAAACGCGACAACCGCGAGCAACACAGCCATTACTCCGACCGCCTCGGAGTTCAGCTTGAACATGTTGTCACCCCAGTATGTCGCCGGCTCAGAGGCCAGATTTGCACCCGGGAGTGCCGGATTCAATTGGGACAGCGCTTCTTCGGAGTGCATCGCCCACGATGACGACCACTCATACCCGCCCCCCTCGCTGTGCTGGATGCGCTGCGAGTGATTGCTGAGGTACTGGTATGGCGCCAGCCACTGCATCGAAGCCGCGCCAATTGAAAGCGCAACTGCGAGCACGAAAGCCACGATCGGAAAACCGATCTTACCCGAGCTGAAGCGGTATTGGTCCCACAACAGGAACAGGAAGTACGCACCCAGCCCCCACGACGCATAGAATGCCATTTGCACGTGTGCGGTCAGGATCATCAGGGCGTATACCAGCCCAAACCCCAGAAACCACCAGAGCTTGCGAAGAACGACAGCTCGATGCAGGAGTAGGAATGCCAACGGTGTGAGCGCTGTGACATAGATTTTCCCGTCGTGGCCCGGATAGAACAACGACACAAGGCACGGAGTGAACATGTAGAGCAATCCGCCGATGAACGACGATTGATCACTGCGGCCGAGAGCTCGCAAAAATAGGAACATGAACACGCCCGCCAGAAATACATGCATCACAAGCTTGATGCCGAGGGCGTAGGTTACCGGAAGAATGATCTGCAGTATCGCCGCTGGATAGAAAATGTCCCCGTGCATGGCATCTACAAACGGCAGCCCACCGTGGATAAAGGGATTCCACAACGGCATGCGGAAGTGGTCTTGCCAGAAGTCCGCATAAAACGTGCGGAAGAAGACGCCCGCCGACATCGTATCCGTTCCATACACCATGCGCCCCGGAGTCAGCGCGCCCTGAAAGAGAAAGAACAGTACCGTGACGACCGCATAGGCAATGATCGCCCAACGCACCGGGTGTTGCGCGACTCGTTGCCCGAACGGAATGCCGGGGCCGGAGTGCCGTTCTGGCTTCTGCGGTTGCTTGGGGATGCTCTTCTTTGCCGGAGACTGGTCTTTTGCCATGAGGCGAATTTAGCCGTTGGCATCCTGTCAACCAAGCCACAAATGCGAAGGGCGGCTTGTCGCCGCCCTTGATCATTTGTTATCGCGTCCGTTATCGGGAGCGCTTCTTTGCCTTGGTTGTCGCCTTCTTGCCACGGGCTTTGGGCTTGCGACGCTTGGGGGGGCGCAGGAGTGTCCCTCGGCAGATCCGTGCTCCGCAACGGCACGCGTAGCGCTTGCGCCACTCGGCGCCGTACGGGCCTTCGCACTCCAAGTGGTAGTCGTACGTGAGTTCTGCCCCCGGTTGAATGTTTCTCAACGCTTCGACAAAAATCCGGCCCTCTTCATTGACGGATTCGCAATTCGGATCGCAGGAATGATTGATATACTTGGCTCGGTTGCCCCACCGCGTCGAGTCGATTACGACGGAGTCATCTACTGTGAACAAATAGGTCGTTGGGTTGGCCATCGCATCCTCGTCGTAGCGATTCTCCGCCTCTTCGTGCGAAATGCGTTGGCCGATGTATTCAATTAAACGCTGCCCTTTGCGAATTCGACGGGTCGCGTACGCTCCCCAGCCGTGAATCCGTGACTTTCGTATGATGAAGGGCGGATCGACTGACTTGCTGCCGTTTCGGTGTCCGTTCTGCATTCTCAGTTGCCTCTCCTGCTCGGCGTTGTCGAATACGATACTTAAGCCACGAATCTTTGAGTGATCGTTACAACTAATCCGCAATCGGTTGCGTACTGCGTCCCAGTTCCACTTTCCTCTGGATCGCCACCTTTAAGACCGGCTTGGAGTTACAACGAATTGCCGATCGCTATGTCCACAGGATAATCAATCGGAGTGCCACACGCGGCTTAGTCAGGCCGCGGTGGTGCACTGGGATTTCCGTTTAGCTCAGTTTGGCGATAATGGCATCGGCAAACTGCTCGGTTGTGGCCCGACCGCCGAGATCAGGAGTGCGGACACTTCCTTCACGCAACACCGCAAACGCGGCGTCCTTTATACGGTCTGCGATATCATCGCGCCCGAGACGGCGCAGCATCATGATACCGGAAAACAACACCGCCAACGGGTTGGCTATGCCCTTCCCCGCTATGTCCGGCGCCGATCCATGAACCGCCTCGAAGACGGCAACTTCGTCGCCGTAGTTGGCGCCCGGAACGACACCCAGTCCGCCGACAAGACCCGCGGCAAGGTCGGAGACGATGTCCCCATAGAGGTTTGAAAGCAGCAACACGTCAAAGCGCAACGGATCCATGACCAACTTCATGCAGAGGGCGTCGACGATCTGGTCCTCAAACTCGATGTCAGGATATTGCGCGGCAACTTTGCGTGCCGACTCCAGAAATAGCCCGTCGGTAAGCTTCATGATGTTGGCTTTGTGGACAGCCGTCACCTTTTTGCGGTTGCGCTTGCGCGCGTATTCGAAGGCGAAGCGCGCAATACGCTCCGACGCCAACGACGTAATCACCTTTATAGAAACCGTGACCCCAGGAACGACGACATGCTCGATCCCCGAGTACAGATCCTCAGTGTTTTCCCGCATGATGACGATGTCGACGTTTTCATAGCGCGAGGGTATCCCGCCAAGATTACGCACGGGCCGCAAATTGGCGTACAGATCAAGTTCCTTGCGCAGCATGACATTCGCCGAGGCGAAACCCTTCCCAACAAATGTCGTCAGGGGACCCTTTAGTGCGATCTTATTGCGTCGAATTGACTCCAATAACGAGTCGGGAACAGCGGTGTTATGCTCCGCAAAGGTTTTCATGCCCGCTTCGTGAGTTTCCCATTCGATATCTGCGCCTGACGCATCAATCACGCGCGTGGCGGCGTGCATGATCTCCGGCCCGATGCCATCACCGGGAATCAGAGTTACTCGCGTTGTCATTCCAATGACCTCTTCCCTCTTTGACAATCCAGACTGTTTCGCGCTAACTTCAACGTCCCCGCCAAACTGCGGGGAGGCACGGAGTGTAATAATGGAGTTTCTGAGCGGAATCATTGACATTTTCCTGCATCTTGACACCCACCTCAATGAAATCATTGTCGCGTATGGTGTTTGGACTTATGCGATACTGTTTTTAATTGTCTTCGCGGAGACCGGATTGGTCGTAGCACCATTTCTGCCCGGCGATTCCTTGCTTTTTGCTGCGGGCGCATTCGCCGCCCGAGGATCATTGGATCCCTGGTGGCTGTGCCTGCTGCTGATTGTGGCAGCAATCTTGGGCGACTCGACGAACTACGCGATTGGAAACTACCTTGGCCCAAGGGCATTTCAGAATCCCAACTCGCGAATTCTCAAGAAGGAATATCTCGATCGAACGCATCGATTCTATGAGCGGTACGGGGGCCGCACGATCATCATCGCCAGATTCCTGCCGATTGTTCGAACATTCGCCCCGTTCGTAGCGGGCGTTGGGTCGATGACGTATTCCAAGTTTATGAACTTTAACGTCGTTGGGGCAGTAGTGTGGGTGGTCGCGTTTATATGGGGCGGTTATTGGTTTGGCAACATTCCAATCGTGCGGCGCAATTTCAGTCTTGTAGTCTTCGCTATTATCATCCTCTCAGCATTGCCCCTCATCTACGAATGGTTTAAGCACCGCGCTGAAGCAAAGAAAAATGCGCTTCAGGAAACCTGAGCGCATCACGGTGTGAATCCGTGTGTGGGCTTGACTACTTCAAGAAGAACCGGTCGAGCACGTCCTTGATGTCATTCATGCGGAACGGCTTCATCAGAAATCCATCGGCGCGGCCGGCCGGACCATTCGTGTCGGCGTCTGTCAGATTGTAGCCGCTGATCAAGACCACGGGCATTTTTGGATCCTTGTCCTTTACCGCAGTGATCAGCTCGGTCCCCGACATTTTGGGCATTCGCAAGTCCGTGATGACCAAACCGATATTCTCGACTTCCAACTTCCGGAGGGCGTCTTCGCCATCGGTGGCGCGTACACTATCGACGGCGAAAACCTCCAGCATGTCCGCCAGCAAACTGGACATGTTGGGGTTGTCTTCGACCACGAGTATTTTGCGAGAGTCTGACATCCTACAACTATTGTCGTCGGATCAGGTCAGTCTCTGCACTGTACAAACCGATTAAATGCCAGAAAGATTGTCTGGTATGGGGTCAACCCCATAGACATGTGCTATTCGAGCGAAGATTTTTCCCAGCGCACACGTGCGCGAGCCGTGCGCGATCGGGATTGCGCCGGCGCCGGCTTGGATTCGGCCATTTCTACTATTGCTGCCACTAGCCGTTCAACTCCGACACCATCAGTGGCCGAAATGGCAACAACCTCACCCTGTGGCCGTTCCATAGAAAACGGGGCTACCGGCGACCCATTCAGCCGATCGATCTTATTGAGGACATAAACCCGGGGAACGCTGTCAGCCCCGATTTCCTTCAAGGATGTCTCTACTTCGTCGAGGGCATGTTCATAGAAAGGATCGGAGTAGTCCACCACGATCAGAATCAAGTCCGCCGCGGCCACCTCGCTTAGGGTAGTTTTGAATGCGGCGAACAGAAGCGCAGGCAACTTGCGGATGAATCCAATTGTGTCTGTTAACAGAATTCGCCGACTCCCGCCATACGCCAGAATCCTCGTTGTGGGGTCGAGTGTGCAGAATAACCGATCCTCGGCCCACACTTTCGCTCGCGTCAGCCGATTGAACAAGGTCGACTTACCGGCATTCGTGTAACCAACCAGCACCACGCGATACAGATCTTCGCGGCCGCGCCTTTGGACAGCACGTTCCGATTCGATGTCCTTTAGCTGTCCCTTGAGCTTCTGGATCCGTTTACCGACCAGACGTCGATCTGTTTCCAGCTGCGTCTCGCCGGGTCCGCGTGTGCCGATGCCGCCCTCGTGCTTGGTCATGTGACTCCACTGACCGGTGAGCCGCGGGTACAGATACTGGTATTGAGCCAGCTCGACTTGAGTGCGTGCCTCTTTGGTATGTGCGTGCCGCGCGAAGATGGAGAGAATAAGTGTCGGACGGTCGATGACGGGGATGCTCAG
>JBKKDE010000279.1:0-4019 GCA_046708665.1 Candidatus Zixiibacteriota bacterium
CCCTAAGCGGTATCCGAATCTCCAACTGCAGTGTCGCAGGCATTCGGACGTCGAGTAGCGCGGTGGCTCTGGTGGGAGACACGGTCCTCGGCACTGGGCTTGGGTACGGCATTTACGTCGACCACGCGGACCCGCTGGTGCAAGAGTGTTTTATTGACAGCTGCGAATACGGCGTATACACTTTTCTTTCGTCTGCAATCGTTAGACAAACACATGTAGACGGCCCGGGAGTGCATGGGTTGTACGTCGCGACCGGGGCATTATACGATGACATCGATACTCTCCGCTTTGTCAACGACAGCGTGACCGGCTATTTCACCGGATCTCACCTGTCTGTCAATTCCATTAGCCGCTGCTGGGTTGACAGTTGCGCATTCGTAACCAATGCGACAGGATTGCGCTCCCCGTGGGGTGTCAAGGCTGGCTTCGGTTCGAACGTCTGGATGCGGAGATCGACAATCAAAGACTTCACAATAACCGGTTTTGATTCATTTCGGAGTGGCTCAAACCTCGGTCTCAAGAAGTCCGAGAATCAGAATGTAGGGGATCCGGGTAATAATCAGATTCTCTCAGACTCAACGGGGTGTATTCCGTGCAACCCGCGGCGTGTGGTACACGTTAGTACGCCCACAGACGTTCTTCACGCGCACTACAACTGGTGGGGTGCGGATCCTCCGCATGCCAATTGGTTTTCGGGATACATTCACGACAGCACGTCGCTAACCGCGCCACCGATGTTCAAGTTGATCGTGGCAGGGAGCGACGAGATCGCTGCAGTTCCCGAATCATTCACTCTTGCGCAAAACTACCCGAATCCCTTCAACCCTTCTACAACTATTGAGTTTTCTTTAGTTGCCCCCGCAAATGTCCGAGTTGAGGTATTCAATGTCCTCGGTCAAAGGATTACGGTGCTGACTCAGCGCGAGTACTCTTCGGGTCGTCACGAAGTTGTATGGGACGGCACCGACGAAAACGGTCGTTCTTCGGCATCGGGCGTCTACCTGTATCGTCTCTCGGCAGGGGGGCTTCTGACGTCGAGGAAAATGTTGTTATTGAGATGACAACTGAAGTTGGAGGTTAATATGCGAGCGATTATCACGAGTGCTCTACTTGTAGTTGCGATACTCTGCTGCACGAGCAGTAGTTGTGAGGCAGAGACGATTTCATACCCGATCATTTCGGAGGAATCGATCCAAAATGATTTGGGTGAGACTGGGGTTCTGCTCAACTTTGGTGTGATGGACTCACTGATTGGAATGGCTATTCTGTACGCGAAGCTGCACCTATCGCTGCCTTGGGATTCATGCGAATTGAGAGATCGCCATGTTCTGGTTCGAGTTCCGAAGATCGATCCGAGTCGTTTGGGATTCAGTTCAATCTCCGCTTGGGATTCTTCCAATGCATATCTTATGGAAGGAGTCCTATTCGCATCAAGCCCAAGTGAAAGTCAGGGACGATTAGTGGAGATTCTCGTAAACGAGATTGTTCAGCAGTGGGCAGAGGGCAGCATAGCAACGAACGGACTCTTGTTGACTACACGGAGCGCTGAATGTTCACGATTTCTCAACTTGGACGATTCGGTTCAGCGTTCGGGGTTCCTCGAAATCTGTTACGTTCGAAAATCGCCATAACGACTTGATTAGCTGCCTCCTGGGATAAAGCGTGCGCTGGCGAGAGTGTGATCTTGCTGATGGACATACCACTAAAAGCAACGGTTTTCGCTCGGCGAGCTGTGAGAATCACGGTGAGCTTCGTCATTCTCATTGCCGCTTTTGCGGCCATTGTGGGGTGGCATTCCCTAAGCGCTGTCAAGGGTAGCAACGTCCCCGACGGGAACGCGATAACGCAGTCGCGCCAGGCTGACAACGCGACGAATGGGAGTAGTAATGGCAGTCACACTCAGCTCAACTGCCCGGTGATCTTCGAGGATACACTTTCGTTCAATTATCTCTGCATTAGAAGAGCCGATTCTGTTTCGCAGGTCACGCAGATATTTGTCGCAGATTACGCGAATAACGGCGTTGTTCGCCACGATGTCGGAGCGGATCTCAGTGGCAGTGCTACCTCGCTGCCGATGTCTTATGGAATCCCCTGGTTTGCGGGCGATTTGGATCGTGATGGAGAGTTCGAACTCGTCGTACAACGCGGCGAATTCGGATTCCCAGCGACGGGCTACCTGGATTTCTACAATTCTGCGGACTGGTCACTCCGTCAACGCTTCGCATTTTCGCAGCAAAACGGGCTCATGCATCCGTTCGTTTTCAATCTCGATCAGGACCCGTACCTGGAAATGTTTGCGACGCCCAACAACGGCTCTGGAGCATCATCACAGGCGATCATCATTGACTACGATCCTTCGGCTGATACGTTCGTCATTGTGTCGAGTATCTGGCCGCCTTATGGAGGGGGAAATCCGGCGGTTGCCGATTTTGACGATGATGGTCGCTTTGAGTTCATCATCGGGAGTCTTGATGGTTACAGTCTGCTCGAGTGGCAAGACAGCAATTTGGTCTATATCAGCTTGCTGGATTCCAGCAGTGGTAACAACAACGGAGCTGTCGCCTGCCGTCCGTTTCCAGACGGGAAGACATACGCGCTATTGGGTCATTCGGGCGCTCGATATACGTATGACCTGCTGAAGGCCACGGGAGACAATACATTCACTATTGTTCACCAATTCGAGGAGAATACGGGTGCGACCGGTTATTCTCAATGTTCGGCCGCAGACGTCGACTGCGACGGGCTGGACGAGCTTCAAATGACCATTATCCCTCAGTACGAGGTGTGGGATTGGGATACCGTGAGCGGTCAGTTCATCCAGGTTTGTGTCTGGGAGTTTGAGACTTATGGAACCATACTGAATTGGTACGCAGCCGACTTCAACCAGAATGGCGCCGATGAATGGTGCTCCATCGGTAACGCTTTCATCTTCCGATGCTTCCTTGATCCTCGTTGCGTCAACTGCGACAGTTCGGGTACCTGCCCCCCTGCGGCGGTTCCGTGCTCATGCCCATGCCATGCTGACCCAAGCTGCGATAGTATCGTGGTCGACATTCGCGACGTCGTCGATGTAATCGGTGTCGCGTTTCGCGGTAATCAACCTCAAGGGCAGAGCTCATGCCCGTTCGCGGACACCGACACTGATTGCACGGGCTCTACGAACGTGATCGATGTCGTGAAGACTGTTGACGTTGCATTCCGTGGGGCAGACCCGGCAATTGTCTTTTGTACCCCGTGTCAGTAGCAGACGTGGCCGCACGGCTTCGAAACAAACGGTTCGCTCGACACTCCGTTTACCGATTCGCCTTCGGAACAAAAAAGGCTCCGTATTCGCGGGGCCCTTGGCATTTCCTAATGTGTGAGTCGCTTACTGCTTCCCGCCCTTAACTCTCGCAGTTCCGGACGAACTCCCGCCCGATCCCGAACGACGCGTAGCGCCTCCGCTCGGCGCCGAGGTGGAAGACGGCGCGCGATAAGTCGATCCCGATGATTTGCCCGGTGCAGTGGTAGCAGGCGCTCTGCCGGTGCTCGTCGCTCCCGCACTCTTGCGCTTCACTGTCGTGCTTGTGCCGGTCGAAGTCCCTGTCGATGACCTCGTCCTGGTTTTCGAGCGCGTTACACTGGTGGAATTTCCGGTGGATGTCGCGCCGCCATTGCTAACGCCAGTCTTGCGCTTCGAGTATCCGCTATTCGTCCGGGCCGTGGTCGAGGTCGTGCCTTTTTGCTTCACACTTCCCGTCGTGACACCCGCTGCACCACGTGTCGCGCTTGAACTCCTGGTCTTTGTGTATGTCGTGCCGTTGGCCGTTGTCACACTCGTGCGCGACGACTTCTTTACAGCGACACCACCATTCGTGGTCATGCCGCTTGCCACAACTCCGCCGCGATAGGGCTTGGCCTTGGCCGATGCGTACGTCGCCTTGGTTGCTACCGCCGTCGTTTTGGCTGATGCATAGCGATACGCCTTGGCCGATCCACCCTGACGCGACGCCTTCTGGCGCTCATACACGCCGCCAGAG
>JBKKDE010000280.1:0-3659 GCA_046708665.1 Candidatus Zixiibacteriota bacterium
CCGGAAGACACGCTGAAAGATGTCGCTAACAAGCTGTACCGCTACAAAGTGTCGGGGATGCCGGTCGTCGATGAGAACGGCAAACCTGTCGGCATGATCTCGGAACGTCATCTGATTAAAGCCGCGCTACCCAATTTCGAGTCCCTGATTCAGAATCTGTCGATGTCGCCGGATACTGAGCCATTCGATGACCTGCTGCGACGTGAGGATGAAATTCGCGTGAAAGACATCATGACCACCCGTTTGTATACGACATCGGAAGACACCCCGATTGTCGAAGTTGCAGCGCTAATGCTCTTCCGCAACATCCGGCGCATACCGGTGGTGCACGATGACAAATTGATCGGATTGATTTTGCGGCGTGACATCGTAAGCAAGGTCATCCGCGGCTGAGTGTCCCGCTTACGCTCTCTTGCCCGGCCGCCAGAGACTCCACGCCAGGAATCCGAAGAGCGCCAACGCCACCCATCCTGACATCGGCCCCAGCCAGGCATCGCCGATTCCTTCCGGCCTGCCTTTGAAGTAGGTCCATCCTGCCACACTGACACCGATCAGTCCTTCGCCCGCTATCAGCCCCGAGGCGAGCAATGTCCCGCGATCCGCATCGGAATTCTCTTCTTTGAATCCCCAGCGTCGATCCACCAACCACCTCATTACCCCGCCCACAAAGATCGGCGTCATGGTAGACACAGGAAGGTAGAGACCGACCGCAAAGGGCAATGCGGGGACTTTCAGGATTGCAGCGACAGTCGCCAGACCGGCGCCAATGAAGACCAGTGTCCATGGCAGCTGTGCAGAGAGGACCCCCTCGATCACGGTTTTCATCAGAGTCGCCTGCGGCGCAGGCAGTGCCTCGGTCCCGAATCCGTAGGCGTGATGGAGCACTTGCACTGAGTAAGCTACAAACCATGCGGAGGTGGCGATGCCAAGGAACTGGGCGTACTGCTGCAATCGTGGTGTAGCGCCGATGATATAGCCGGTCTTCAAATCCTGCGACATGTCACCGGCGATTGAGGATGCCACGCACACTACTGTCCCGACCGAAAGTGCAGTAATCTGTCCCAGCGTATCTGTCCAACCGAAGAGGTAGAATACCGAGGCAGTCCCGAGCAACGTGACGATCGTCATGCCAGAGACGGGATTCGATGAAACACCGATCAGCCCGACAATCCGCGAAGAGACTGTCACAAAGAAGAAGGCAAATACAGCTATCGCAACGGCAACAATGAGCCGTCCGAGTATCGTATCGAATCCGCCCACCAGCCCCGGGACCGCTACAATCGCGAGCACGCAGGCGACGATAATTGCCAGCACGGCCGGCATCGGAATGTCGCGTTGGGTGCGGGGACGTGTGGAAGCCTCGGCGCGTCCATCGGCCCGCAAGCCCTTCATTCCGAGTTTGAATGACTCGACCATGGTCGGAATCGACTTGATGATGGTCAGGATTCCCGCCATGGCAACCGCGCCTGCTCCGAGATACCGCACATAGCGGCTCCAAATTTCCTGCGTGGTCATGTCTGGTATGAGCTTGACGGTCTCAGGAAACAACGGACCGGACAAACTAGAACCGTACCAATTGATCAAAGGAATCAAGACTACCCACGACAGACCTGCCCCCGCCACCATAACGGACGCGATACGTACTCCGAGGATGTATCCGACACCGAGGAGCGCCGGAGTCGCCTCGATCCCAATCTGCGCTTTGGGCAGCCCGAAGATTCCGGTTCGCGGTGCTTCTTTCCACAGATGCAAGAACCCGACACAAAATTTGAACGCCCCGCCGAAAGCCATACCGAGGAACAACGGTTTGGCTTGTGCCCCCTGTCCCTCCGCGGTGATCAAAACTTTGGCGCAGGCAGTCCCCTCGGGGTATGGCAGATTGTCGTGTTCCATAACGATCAAGTACTGCCGCAATGGAATCATGATCGCAGTACCCAACACGCCACCAAGCAACGCCAAGAGGGATATCTCGATTAACGATGGCGGCGCGCCCCATAGGAATAGAGCTGGGATCGTGAATATGGTCCCGGATGCCAGAGACGCCGATCCGACAGTCTGTGAAATGTTGTGCTCGAGAATCGTGCTCTTGCCGCCGAACAGACGCAACGAACGAAAGAGTGCGATCGTCATCACCGCCATCGGGATCGACGTCGAGACTGTAAGTCCCGCTTTGAGTCCTAGGTAGGTGTTTGCGGCTCCGAACAAAATGCCGAAGATCACACCTGCCAGCGCTGCCTTGAGCGTGAACTCGGCGATCGACTCCGAAGGCGCGACGTAGGGCGCGAATGACTTTTCAGTGCTCGCGGACATTGCTCCTAACTGCAACAACTGTGCCCGCAATCAAGATTACGCCACAGATCAGCGACAGCCACACCGACATCGAGAACGCCTTGTTGTGGAATTCGAATGTCACGCGATGAGTCCCCTGTTTGGCCTCAATCGCACGAAAAGTATAGTTGGCGCGGTAAACCGGCACACTTTCGCCGGATTCATCGGTTGCGACCCAAAACGGATAGTAGTTTTCGGAGAGCCACAGAATCCCGGGCTGGTCGGCAGTGTACTCAACGACGAATCGATCAACATCCCACTCAACAACACGAGCGGGCGTGAAATTGATCGGCGACGCATCAGAATTCGTTGGCGATACCCTCTGCAACGGCTGCTCGAGAATCACCCGGTTACGGTATGGGAATGACGGAGTGCGCAGGCGAGCCAGTGTCGCATTAGAGTCGGGTTCGACCTCGTACTGGTAGAAAACGGCCGCCCGCGGCATCGCGGCGTCATTGCGATATAAGTAGAGCGCCCCTCCCTGCCCAACCAGCGTCAGGCCGGTGTCGCTGTACGGCTGTGGTGCAACGATGAACACCGTGTTCATCAAGTCACGAGTCGCCTGGTTCGTGAACAGCGCCGGGGACTGGTCGTGACGACCGACAAAATTGTCGTGCGTCAGGAGATGGTTGCCGTGCATGGCCGAAGACGAGAGTTCTTCCACCCCGTGCAACGCGAGATAATTGTCCTCCAAAGTCCTCGGCATGACGAGGACTCGGAATGGCTCCTGTGGTGCATTCGTGCGAATGAGTGAAAGAATCGGACGCTCCCCATAGAGCTGATTCACCTGCCCGGGCGGGATTGTCTCAACAAACCGCGCGTCGAATTGCCAGAGCGGTAATAGTGCCAGCACCGCCAACCCACCCGTGAGACCAGTAGTTCCCAACGCTCCGGCACGTCGCATACGGAAGAGACCGACAAGCCCCCAAACGACCAGGAGCCCCAGGAGAAATCCCACGCGCATGTAGTTCTCGTTGTTGGCAGTGGCCATCGCCTTTTCAGTCGTCAGTGTGCCGCCGGTGAAAGAGGCCCAGCTACTCATGAAGGAAGCACCGCCGATCAGGCCAATGACTGCGATTGCGCTGTAAGCAAACGCGACGATCATCATTGCGCTCATGGGGTCTTTGCTATTCTTCGCGGGAGGAGGCGCGGCTTGAGACCGGAATTGACCGAACACGTCCAACGCCCTCGCCGCCATGACAACCCACGAAAACGCGAAGAGAAAACAAATCATGGAAGGCGCCCGAAATTTCTTCACTCCCGGAACAACTTCAAAAAACAGCCGGAAGACTGGCGTCGAGTCGCCCAGTGCATGCAACAGTGCTATGACC
>JBKKDE010000281.1:0-10537 GCA_046708665.1 Candidatus Zixiibacteriota bacterium
AACGTCTTCGAGATCCAGGACGACATCGCCAGAGCCAATGTGGATGCGCTCAAAGTGAAATTGGTCGGCGGCGACGACGTGCCACTCGTGCAGGCCGGCACATCCCGTATGGAGGCGTATCATTTAGTCCTTCAGGGTCGTCACCACTGGAATCGTCGTACTACGGAATCTCTCGCCAAGGCTGAGGCATGCTTTTTCGAAGCGTTACGTCTTGATCCCGAATACGCCGAGGCCCATGGGGCATTAGCCCTGACTTACTCCGTGATGCTGGACCACAGCGATGTGTCACATGCGGAGCTAGGAGCGAAGCTGGAAGTCGCTGCGCAGACCGCGTTGCGTTTGAACAACGACATGTGGGAAGCGCATGCTGCGCTGGCGATGTATAGTATGGACCGCCTTGACTGGCCAGGCGCGGAACGCTCGATTCGACGGGCCATCGATGCCAATCCGGGGTCGGCAACTGCTCACCAATGGTATAGTCTAATGCTTGGCTACCAGGGCAGGATTGAGGAAGCGCGCGCCGAAATTGAACTGTCACAAACGCTCGATCCGCTGTCGCTCATCATACTGACGAGTGCCGCATGGCCTTACTATTATGAGAGGAATTACGACCATGCACTGAAGCGGCTGGATCGAGTACGCAAACTTGATCCTGACTTCCCAATTCTGCAACTTGCAGATGGCTTCATCCACAGAGCTTTGGGACAATTCGATGATGCGAGCAGGTCATTTCGGAGGCTGCACACCATCATTCCCCGCCCCTGGACCTGGTTACTCGTGGCACGCTGCGATTTCTTGGCCGGCCACCTGGGTCAGATGGTTGAATCACTCGAGAAGTGGTACGAGTATAATGCCTTTGAAATTGGTCAGACAGATTTGAGAGAGGCGCTTGCAACCGGCGGTAGGGACGGATTGTTACATCGCATCACCGAACTTTTGGGTGCACCGTTCCCACAAGCGCAGACAAGTGCTGCAGCTTTTGGGGCACTATTCATGTCATTCGGTAACCTCGAAAGCGCGTTCGCGTGGTTGGAGGCGGGTGTCAACCCCTTGAGTCCGATGATACGTGGTCTGGCTGTCGATCCATCCTGGGATCCACTGCACCACGACCCACGCTTCTCGACCCTGTTGAAGAAGCTCAATCTGCCCGTGGTGTAACCTCAAACATCCGAACTTGATAGCGTGCCAGCGTCTTATGATCGGTCAAACGATTGCGCACTACCACATCCTTGAACAACTCGGCCAGGGCGGGATGGGTATTGTCTATAAGGCGGAAGACACCCGGCTTCGGCGAATCGTGGCGCTCAAGTTCCTCCCTGAGAATCTGCGCCACGACACAGCTGCGCGCGAGCAGTTCCTGCGCGAGGCGCGTGCCGCATCGCAATTGAAGCATCCGAATGTGCTCACCATCTATACGGTCGAGGAGTCGCCGGAAGGGGACTTCATCGCGATGGAGTTTGCCGAATCGGGCACCCTACGCGAGCGGATCGGCTCACTCTCGATCGATCAGATAATCGATTTCATGGCACAGGCCGCATCTGGATTGCACTCCGCGCACGAGCAAGGGATTATCCACCGCGACATCAAGCCCGACAACCTTTTGATCGATGCGCACGGGCGATTGCGCATTTCCGACTTTGGCTTGGCGCGTATTGCGACCGATGATTCCGGCGCCTTTCACTCGGATGTTGCCGTGGGAACTGCGCACTATATGTCACCCGAACAGGTTACTGGCTCGAAGGTTGATGCGCGGTCCGACATTTTTTCGCTCGGGGTGGCGTTTTTCGAACTAACCGCGAAACGACGGCCATTTGAGGGTGATTACGTCATGTCGGTGTTATACGCCATTGCGAACGACAATTCGCCAGCCCTTTCAGAGTTCGAACCGTTGGTTCCGCCCGAGTTCGAATCTGTCATCGCGCGATGCTTGGCCAAGTCTCCTGATGATCGGTTCTCATCCTGCCGGCAGTTGAGCGAAGCCCTGAAGGAGCTGACCAGGGGGCAAGCCACATCAGAAGCCGCCCCGGCATTAATCCGAGCTGCGGCCACGGTCGACTCCCGGCCTCTTGTAGGTCGCAAAGCTGAGTTGGCCACGTTCGAGCGTCTGTTGCGCAATGCCATCGAGGGGAGGGGGTATTCGGTATTTCTGACCGGCGAGTCGGGCGTTGGGAAGACACGTCTCGCCGAGGCGGTAATGGCCAAAGGGCGCGAACTCGGAATGGGGGTACTCTCCGGGCGCTGCCTCCCGCAGGGTGGCGGATTGCCGTTTCACCCGTATGCCAATGCCCTTCGTAACGGCTTGCCACGCTTAAACGAGGCGCTCGAAGGATCACTGGAACGGAGGGCACGAGGTCTGGGAATCGACTTGCGCGGTCGATTTCCCGTGCTCAAGTCATTCCTCAATATGTCGGGGTTGACGACGGTCATCAATCAAGAGCAATTATGGGACTCACTATTGGTACTCCTGCGCGTCATTTCCGCTGAGCGCCCCGTGGTATTGTTCCTCGATGATCTCCAGTGGGCTGACGAAGACACGCTTCAGTTCTTCGGATTCATAGCCCGAAGTGCCGCAGACCTTCCGCTTGTACAAGTGGCAACTTATCGCGTCGCTGAAACTGCCGCAGCACACCGCCCCGGTGAGCAACTTCTCTCTGATCTGGTGCGTCAGTTGCGAGGTGACGGATTCGCGGAAGTCATCGATGTCAAACGGCTAAACGCTGCCGAAACCGTGGAGCTCGCATCGGAGATGCTCGGTCACCCGCTGGCCGACTCTGACCTCGCGAACACAATTTCCCGAAGAACCGATGGAAACCCACTATTCGTTTGCGAGCTGGTGGAGTTGCTTCGCCATGACGAGAGTCGTCTGGCCGGTAGCGGTGGGATAGAGGCGCTGGTTCCCGGACGTGTACACGATATCATCTCGCAGCGCGTCGAGAAGCTGAGTCCTGCAGACAAAGAGCTACTCGAGTTTGCTGCCTGCGAAGTAGACTACTTTGACTCCGACACACTCCTCGAGTGCCTGGGCGGAGAGCGCATTCCGCTTCTGCGCACGCTCCAACGATTGGAGAATGTCAATCGTCTCATTCGGCATGAGGGTCAACGATACCGATTCGATCATCCGATAGTTCGCGAGGTTATCTATGAAGGACTTCTTCCCGAATTGCACACAGAGTACCACAGATTGTTCGCGAAGTCGGTTGTGGGGCGATACGCCGAGGCGGCAGAGCATGCATCTCGGATAGCGCATCACCTGATTGCCTCGGGGCAGAGGCGTGAATCGATGCCTCATCTATTGCGCGCGGCCGAGCGGGCGCGCGACTTGTGCGCAAATACCGAGGCACTGCGTTTATTCCGTGAGCTGGCCTCCATCAATGCACAAGTGGCTGGGCTTTCGACCGAGGATCAGTTGCGTCTCGCTGTTGGCCTTGGCGATGTCCAGCTTGCGAAGGGGATGACCGCAGACGCTTTGGGCAAATTTGAAGAGGGACTGCAGTTGGCGGGATCACTCGGCGTCCCGAAGTGGTCCATTGACTGTCTGCGCCGTATCGCGTCGGCGCACCGCATTCTCGGCAATCTTGACAGGGCCCGCGATGTCGCGTCTGCAGCAGTCGAAAAGGCGCGCGAATTCGGCGATGAGGCACGTGTCACTGAATGTCTTTCACTGCTTGCCCTTGTGCATGTGCCCCGCGCCGAATATGACCGTGCACTCGACATCGCTCACGAGGCATTGAGTCGCGCCGAGCGGTCAAACGATGCGCACCATCAATCGATTGTACTCTCAATCATTGGGGCTGCCAATCTTCACAAGGGACAATACAGGCACGCAAGTGAGTCGCTCGACCGCGCGATTGCAATGCAACGGTCACTGGGTGATCAACGCGGGCTCGCGTCGTCGTTGAACTTTTCTGGATTGGCGTATCACCGGCTTGCGCAGTTCTCCAAATCAGTTGCGCATCATGAGGAATCGCTGCGCATCAAACGGGCGATTCAGGATGTCTCGGCGATCCCCGGCGGACTCAACTCGCTGGGAGATGTTTACCGGGATATGGGACAATTGGAATTGGCCTTTGAGTACCACACGCAGTCTCTGGAGATGGCGAGACTGCATGCCAATCGCGGTGCGGAATGCGACAATCTCCGCGACTTGGGAGTCGACCACACGCTTATGGGAGATTACGAAACAGCGGCGGCACGACTTGACGAGGTCTTACGCGTTTCGAGGGCGCACAAGTACCTCTGGTACGAGACCCGCGCTTGCAGCTCCTATAGCGATCTTCTGCTTCAACGAGACCAGATTGACAAAGCGGACGAGTATGCGTCCCGGGCAGTCGAACTGGCCGAGAGAGTGAGTGCCATCGAGCTCTTAGCGGACGCGCTGCTGGCGAAGGCCAGGGTGATAGCGGCGACCGGAAGAAGTACGCCGACTGCTGTTGAACTTATCAGGCGTGGCATATCTCTTGCCCTTTCCGGAGATCTTATCCTGCCTTTGCATGTCATGCACTTGGTACTGTCACAGCTGCTGGCAAGGCAGGGCGACACGGCTGCCGCGAAGGTTGAGCTTGATACATCCCGGCAATACCTTGATCTGGCGGCGGTAAGCATCGATGATCCCGAGATGAGGCAGACCTTCCTCCAAACTCCGATCTCCCGCTCCATTTTGGAATCGCGTTCCTGACAGCCCACGCAGGAAGTCGCAAAAACACGATTTTCGACCAATTGATCATGTTGTCGATTGGCCGATAATCGCGTATCGTAGCTGATCCTGAACTTTAAGGATTGGGACTTACGGCCATGATTGGGACAACAGTAAAGCAATACAAGATACTCCAGCGCATCGGTGCGGGCGGCATGGGTGTGGTCTATAAGGCGGAAGACACCCGCCTGGGTCGGATCGTTGCGCTCAAGTTCCTGCCTCCCTATGCCTTAGACTCCGAGGAAGATCGCGCCCGTTTCCTGATTGAAGCGCAATCGGCGGCGGCGCTCGACCATCCCAACATTTGTACGATTCATGAGATCGGCGACGCCGACGATCACCAATTCATCGTCATGGCGTTTGTCGATGGCCCGAGTTTGAAAGAGCGGCTCAAGGATGGCGCGATTGATCCCGGTGAGGCGATCAATATCGCGACTCAGGTCACCTCGGGACTGTCGAAAGCTCATGAGAAGGGCATCGTACATCGCGATATCAAGCCCGCAAACATCCTGCTCGCTGAAGGTGGATTGGTCAAGGTGTGCGACTTTGGCCTGGCCAAGTCGAGTATATCGAAAAAGGTGACGCGGACTGGTAGCACGATCGGTACCGCCGCTTATATGTCACCCGAACAGGCGCGTTCCGAGGTTGTCGATCAACGGACCGACATCTGGTCAGTTGGAGTGATCCTCTACGAAATGTTGTCTGGCAAACCGCCATTTGTTGCTGACCACGAAGCAGTTGTCATCTATGCAATCTTGAACGATGAGTACCCTCCCCTGGAAGAAAAGCGACCGGGTCTACCGCCGAAGTTATACGAGGTTGTGCGTAAGGCACTGGCGCACAAATCAGCGGATCGCTATCCGACCATGGAAGAGCTTCGCCGCGATCTGAAGGTCGTAGCCGCGCAGGTGAAGGGGCCGTCAACGACGTCCGGCGCCTTCCCGATCGTACAGCCATCGACTCCTCCTAAGTCGAGACCGGTCGAGGTTGACACGGTCACTACCAAAGTCACACCGCCAACGGTCTCTACCGATGCGGCGACCGCAAAAGTAGTCACGCCGAAGCCCGCCCCGAAAAAAGATGAACGTCCCGAGAAGCAAAAGTCCTCTCCGGTTCTCTTCATCGTTGTCGGTGTACTCACAGTCGCGGCGGTACTGGGGGTGCTCTGGTTCAATCAAAAGCCAACGGTCGAGGGACCATCCGAAGAGACAACGGCCGTACCGGAGCCATCGAACGCGCCACCCCAAGCAGCGGGAGATGCAGAAACTGCGGCAAAAAGCCAGTCTCAGGCTCAAGCGGCAAGGCTGAAAATGCCGACCGTAGCCGTTGTTAACCTGGAAAACCTCGGGGATGCGCGCGAGGATGCCTATTTCGCTCAGGGCATGACCAAGGAGTTGATTGATGCACTGGGATCGATTAAGCAGATTAAGATTGCATCGTTCTATGATGTTCTGCCGTTGCGGGGGCAGCAATTTGCCGTTGACGATTTCGGCAAACGCCTCAATGCCGATTACATCGTCGAAGGCGCGATTCAGCGCGACAAGAAGAATGTCAAACTGACCGCACATCTTCATCGTGTGGCCGACAAAGAGCTTCGCTGGTCGTTGAAGCTTGATCGTCCGGCGACAGAGTTGTTCGCGATGCAGACTCAGATTGCAGACTCCGTGGCCGCGGCGGTTGGCGCCGTACTCACGCCTGAGGAAAGGCGGGGAGTTGTTGATTTCGGAACGACGAACGCCGAAGCCTACGATCAGTTCCTCAAGGGACGGTATCACTACGACCGTCGCACCGAAGATGACAACGAGATAGCCGAAAAGGCACTCCGACGCGCCGTGTCGTTGGACAAGGGATACACCGCGGCGCAGATTGCCTTGGCGCGCACTCTGTTGCAGCAAGTTGATTGGGGATGGGACGACGACACCAAGCTTGTTACTGAAGCTGCCGGTCTGCTTCAGAGCGCCTCACAGAGAGATACATCATCGGCCGAGTACTACTCCGGCTCAGGCGTCTTGGCGTCTGTGCGCGGTGATATGTCGGGAGCGATTCGGGCCCATCGCCGTTCGGTCCAATTGGCACCGCAGGATCCTGATGCGCATTACCGGCTCGGCGTGCAGCTCGCGCTACAAACACAGACAGACGAGGCCGCGAAGGAGCTGCGCCGCTCTCTGGAATTGAAGCCCGACTATGTCGATGCGCACCGTTGGTTGGCACGGATAGCGGCGTTTTCAGGCAAACCTTCCGACGCAAAAAAACACACAGCCACGACAATCGACATATCGCCCAATCTGGCGCGAGTGCGCGTTGCGGCTGGCCAGCATGCATTCTGGCAGGGCAATTTCGCTGTGGCCGACTCCCAGTTGCAGAAGGCGATTGTAATCCGTCCGAAAATGTACCGCCAAAAGGGAATCGCCGGGACGATCGCTCTGTTCGATCGACGCATGTCACCTGCGACATCGTTACTGAAAGACGCTTCCGAAAAGACTGAGGACTGGCGCTTTTCGTTGCGACTGGGGCAGGCGTACCAGCTTTCCGACAAGGGGTCGAATGCGGAAAAGTCGCTGCGCAAGGCGTTGGATCAAGTCACCAAGGATCTGAGCACACGAAGAGGTGATTTGGAGCTTGAATACGCACAACTCTACATTCGATGCCTACTAGGCGAGATCAAGGATCCTGAACAGGACTTCAAGCGGTTGGCGACCAACACGCAAAAGACACTGGATCCGACGATTCGCTACTACTACACGGCCGCGATCGATGCCCACATAGGTAAATCCGATCGCGCCATTGAGAATCTGGAACGGGTTCTCAAGATGAACGTGTATGCCCCGGCGTACGTCGGTGCCGATCCGTCCTTCGAAAAACTTAAGAAAGACACACGTTTCCAGAAGCTAGTCGGAGCGTCTCCGGCGAGTTGATGGTCCTCCTCACGGTGGTCTGAAGCATGATCGGACGTACCGTAGCCCACTACGAAATTCAAGGTAAGCTTGGCGCCGGTGCCATGGGTGAAGTCTACCTGGCGACCGACACGAGTCTCGGTCGCAAAGTCGCGCTCAAATTTCTCCCGGACTCAATGTCGGAGGACGTAGAGGCGCGCACGCGGCTTCTGCATGAAGCGCAAAACGCTTCGCTTCTGAATCACCCTAGTGTTGTCACCATTCATGCGATTGAACATGTCGATGGACACGACTTCATCGTCATGGAGTTCATCGAGGGCCAAACCCTCAAGGATGTTCTTGCTGAGGGCCAGTTGTCGATTGGCCGGATCGTTGAGATCGGCACTGCTCTGTGTGACGGCCTTTCTGCAGCACACGAGAAAGGGATTATCCACCGCGACATCAAACCCGATAACATTTTCATCACGACACGCGGCCACGTCAAGATCGCTGATTTCGGAATCGCGCGATCACAACAAGGGGCTGGAGTTACCCGAACCGGAATGCCGGGCGGGACCGTGGCTTACATGTCGCCGGAGCAGGCGCGGGGGGAAAAGGGACTTGATGCACGATCCGATGTCTTCTCACTCGGGTGCGTCATGTATGAGATGGCCGTAGGACGCAGACCGTTCGAAGGAGAACACCTCACCGCGGTACTCTATGAATTGCTGTCCGAGAATCCGCCGGCGCCGTCCTCGCTCCGTCCGGATTTACCCGCGGGATTCGATGAACTCATCAATCGCGTTCTCGCGAAAGACCGCGACTCCCGCTACCAATCGGCGTTGGAAGTGGCGTCCGCGCTTCGTTCAGTCGGTCGCGACGATGTCCGCACGATTACTCCGGCTCCGAAGTCGCAAACCAAGCCCGACCCCGTCAAATCCGACGCACTCTCGTTGCGAATGAAGATCGGTATGGGGTTGACGATTGCCGTCATCACAGTAGTGGCCGTCGTTGGCTACGTGACGTTCAATACGTACTTTGACATGGTTAAGCCGGGCCCGAAGCGGCTGGCCGTACTTCCATTCAGCAATTTCGGATCCGACGACCAAGAGTACTTTGCCGATGGGCTCACCGATGAAGTGATCACGCGGCTTGGGCGCATCAACGAGCTCAGCGTCGTCTCGCGAACAAGTGTTTGGAAGTACAAGGACACCGAGAAACAGATGCGTGACATCGGCGACGACCTCGGGGTCGAGTATCTCGTCGAAGGAACCGTGAAGTGGGCATCCAAGGACCGTGTACGTGTGACCAGTCGCCTGGTTTCCGCGCGCGAAGACGTTCAATTGTGGGAAGTCACATACGACACGCTCCTGTCCGACATACTCGCAATTCAAACGGACATCGCTGAGCGGGTCACCGGAGCGATGCACATCACGCTGATGGAATCCGAACGGCAAAATCTGGCGCGTGGTGGCACAAAGAATGTCGATGCACTCCTGGCATCATATCGCGGGCTCGCGCACTTTCATGGCGGGATACTTGTGGAAGATGTCAAGTCAGCGGTGTCGTCGTACCGCGAGGCGGTTACCTACGATCCTCAATACGTTCAAGCGTGGGCACATCTGGCAATCTCCCATGCGAAAATGGTCTGGTATGGGTTCGAAAAGGACATTGATCATGCGGCGGGCGCAAAAGTGGCGGCCGAGACAGCGGTGCGCCTGGATCCCGACTCCCCCGAAGCCCAACTCGCGAGTGGATACTATTTCTACTGGGTCGCCAAAGACTACTCACGGGCGTTGGAGAAATTCACCGAGATCGAACGCAGCGGCATCAAGAGCAGCGAATTGTACAATGTGTATTCGGCGATCGCATATGTCCAACGACGCCGCGGTGAATTCGAGAAAACGATCGCTTATCTCCACATTGCGCTGACACAGGACCCGGACCGCAACGTCAAGGATCTCGCCGCCAAGTTTGCCGAGCGCGCGTGGGAAATAGGCACGACTTATCTGCGGTTGCGTCGATGGGCAGAGGCCGAACGTTTTCTACTCGAAGCGCGGAACCTGGCACCTTTCAGGGCAGAGCCGTACGTCCGCCTCGCTCGCGTCCAGGTTTACGGTTTCGCCAATCCTGATAGCGCCTTTGGCATACTGATGTCTGCACCGCCGTCGGTTGATATAGAGGCACTTTCGGAAGAGCGGGTGACAGTCAGCATTCTGAGACGCGACATGGAGGCAGCACGACGCTACCTCATGATCGCCAACGCCGACACCGTCTTCTATCAGCTTCAGAAAGCAAAGATCGCCGAGCTTGAACGCGATGATCAAGAGCGCAGGATCGCTTACGATTCCGCTCTGGTCGATGTCGCACGTCAGGTCGCTGCCGACCCGGACTATCCGGCGCTGCATCGATGGCTTGGAATTGCTCTTGCGGGGCTCGGGCACCGCGAAGAAGCGCTACGAGCGGGTCGAAAAGCACTGGAGATGCAACCGGTCGAAAGCGAACCATTTTACAGCGGGCCGAGCAACTTAGAGGGAATGGCCAAAATTCACACCATGCTCGGAGATACCGACGAGGCCGTGACGCTTCTTGACTCACTACTCAAAGTCCCAGCGGGCCTGATTACTCCAGGGTATCTCAAGCTCGCCCCCGAATATGATCCTCTTCGCGGGAATCCACGATTTGAATTGTTGCTGTCACAGAGCCAGCCCACCGCGTCAGTCGCAGAAGCACCGCACGTGTGGGCGGTGCGACAATAGCAGACAACCGCGCTTCCTTTCGGAAGCTCGGCCGTCTGTGGCCCGCCTACTATATGGGGTGATGGGGATTTTCGTTTACAACCGGAACCGCAAACCGAACTGGATGCGGCTCGAAGTGACGTCGATGTCATCGCGCAGTCCATACGCGTAGTCGTCGATGACACGTGTATCGAGTTGGCCGGCGGTCAGGCCGAGCTCGCCGAATATCGCGG
>JBKKDE010000282.1:0-7391 GCA_046708665.1 Candidatus Zixiibacteriota bacterium
ATCAAGCCAAGACGCAGTCGCAGCATTTCTTTGCGCAATGTTGAAATCTGGTCTGATCCTACCTAAACTTCAACCTGTCCGCGTACTCCATCATCAGACCATCACGCACCTCTTGCCCCGACTTGCCGCCGGCCAGCTCGGCCTTCACACGATCTTCGAGGGCGTGCGCCACGCTGCAATGACAGCCGAGAAGCGCCGTCTGCATGTCATCTGTGCCGGGGCAACGGAACCCCGCGATGATCCACTGATCTTTGGACTCAAGCGTGTGCGGGCAGGCAACTGTGCCAGCCGCGCCCGTGAGTGCCATTCCCGCTCCGGCCGGAGCCGAACGCTGCCCGATGAAATAGCCGCCGATAAAGCCGACCAACAGCCCCACCAACGCCATAAGTACAACATTCACTGAACTCGATTTCTGACCGTTCATTCCGTGCCTCCTGAGAGCGCCGCTCTCGGACGATGTCTCTAATTCGGACCCATTTGCAATTGCGATCCATACTGCACCATGAGTTCCTGGCGGACAACCGAACCGTCTTTGCCTTGCGCCAATTCCTGTTTCACTTTTTCGCGAACCCGTTGCGAGTCCTCGCAGCCGCATGTTTTGAGCTCACACGATGGACATGCCGGCGAGGGGCACTTGAACCCCGTCACGATGTATTCATCGACCGACGACAGCCGCGTCGGGTCGATGCCTGTTTGCACCTCGACACTCGAGGCGATCGGTCCGCTTTGCCCGACAACGAATCCGGCAATTCCCGATATCAAAAGACTCAATGTGAGAATCAGGAGGGGATTCACTCCGGCAATGGCATTGCGCGCTTCATTCATATCTACTCCGTGGTTCCTGCGGGCTGTGGTGCTGTCTCGGTCTCTGTCCCCGCGTGAACAGGCGGGTAATTCAAGTACGACATAAGCCGGTATTCCAATTGACTGATTGCATTTTGCGTGGCATTGGGGATCATGGCCGTATAGCCCATGGTCTTGCGTTCAAAGAGATGCGAATTCGCAAACGCCAACACTTGGCCCTTCCCAACGCGTGTGATCGACATGATGGAACTGCCGTCTGGCCCGGCCAGGAGCGGCTCCCCGCCGACCACACGTCCCGCACTGTTCCAATATAAGTGTTGAATGGGGTCGACTATACCCACCGGAGCAGTTTGTACACGCAAATCAAGCGATAAGCCAAACTGCGCCAAAACCTGATTGGACGTCGACCGCGTGTTCGTCGGATCATCAAGGACATACAGTGTGCCGCCATCATCGACAAACCGACGAACTGTCTCAAGTTCATCACTCGTGAAGTCGCCTATCGGCTCGATCATAATCTGGCCGCCCGGCTTGGAGAATGATTCCTCGAGCGTTGGCCACTTGCGCGGTACAATCCCGACACGCTGTGTCCAGAGGAAGAACGTGCTGAGGTCCTTGTCGGCCTCACGCGCCAAACGCAACTCGGGCACAAAGAACTGCGAATGCTCCGCCTCGAAGTTTAGCTGTGCAAATGGTGTATGCGGCTCGGGCAGTGGATAGTTCTCGTGATTGATCTTTTCGATCCACTTTGATGCCCCGGCAAACACCAGACATCCGACCGCCGCATACCAAATCCATCCTTCGAGCTTCAGCGAATGCGCGGCAATCGCGCCGCCGATCAGGCACACTGTGGCAAATAGGAACGTGAGAATGCGCCAATAGGGGAATGGGTTATAGCGATTGCAATACTCAACCAGCCCCAACGCTAGCTCCGGCTTGCCGGGAATAAACACAAAGAAGTTCGACCACAATGTCGAGTCTGTAAATGAAACGATGCGTCCCTTGCCGAACCGCGTCTGCAACGCGTTGAAAAATATCCCGAATCGGTATCCCGGATTCGCCGTGCGCTCCGGGAAGAAGTTTCTCTGCGTGTAATCCGCCGGTAATGTCTTCACCTGCAGCGACGTCATGACCGATCGCGCCGACATGTCACCATACATCGAACACGGCCCACCGAAGAGAAATGTCGGCATGTTCTGCGCGACCGGGTGCGGCATCACTTCCGGCGTGTAATGGAGGTTGAGGTCACCGGTTTTCAAATCATAAATAATGTCTGAAATGAATCGCTGCCCGAATCGTGTCGCGACCGGATTCAAGAATGTCGCATACCCGAACACATTGGTATGCTCGCCGATGAGGAAGAGGCCGCCGCCATCGGCCACCCAATCCTCGATCAAATCCAATTCACGTTCGGAGTAGGGCTGTGTCGGCACTTTGAGCAGGAGAATGTCGACACTGTCGAGCACCTCCGCTGTCAGGGTGTCGAAGTGTCGTTTAACGTGGTAGTGCTTTGCCCAGAATTCAGCAAGGCAGTAGAAATTGTATGTCGATTGTTGGCCGTACCAGAGCGTGTCAAACGGCATCTCGGTCCATTCCCAATCGGAATGGTACTCATCGATGAGCATCCGTCCCTGCTTCTTCACACCCGCAGGGTGGTAACCTTCATAGGCAGTCCACGCGAACACTCCCAGCGCCACTAAGGCAATCGCGATCGCGAGGCGTTTGTTCGGCGAGGCATTGCGCGACTCCGGGATCGTCACATTCGGACGCTTCCAGATAGTCAGCCCCTGTAGGAACAGTGCAACCGGCCAGACTGTCCAGGCGAAGATCTTCGGACTATAAAACGTGTCCGGCATCCCGCCCTGATTGTAGTCCCAGAGCAACACAGCCGCGTAACGTACCAGCGCGAACACTCCAAGAATGAATCCGCCCGTGACAATCTCACGCGCGCGAATCTTCCCGGTGATCGCCAATGCAAAAAGTCCCATGAACAACATGATGAAAATGTAGACACCCATGTTGGCGGGGGATGGAACGACCTGGTACAGTCGATCCACGTCCAACAGATAGAGCCCATCGGGCATCGCCGAAGCGTCGATTCCAAACAGTCGAAATGCGCTCGCCAGGATCGATGATGTCCACGCGCTTCCATGCCCACGCGGACCGAAGTACACGATGTAGAGATAGAACCCGACCAACTGCCAAAGCGCCACACTGCCAGCGACGATCAATCCATCGCCAAGCCGTGCACCGAGCGTCGTACGCCCCAACACCACAACAACCAACGCGCCCGCAGCAATGATTGCCGGACCAAGAAACGGAATGTCAAACCACAGCCACGCAAACAGCGCAAGCCCCGCCGCGGCGACAAGCACACGCGGATGCCACTTGCGCGCCTTGACATCGGGATTCCACGCCGCGGCGAGGATGCACAGTGTCCCCAACGCCGCAAGCCAGTAAAACGTCTTGAGCGAATCATCCGGATTCGGCGGCAGAAACTGCCACCCAATCGCCCACAAGACCATTCCCCAGATGTAGAGTCGTTTCATCTATTGTATCTGCTTCGGAAACGTGGACTCCATGAGACTACGGAAGAACACAACGTTCTCCATCACAACCTGCTCATTCTGACCTTCAAGATTCTTGCAGTAGAGAAACTGCGAATCGCCAATCGCGATCAGGCCACCCTTGCCACGCTTGGCCACTTTGGCCACCGGCTGCCCGAACGACTCGATCAATGTCTGGATTCCTTCGCCATCACCGACAACCGGATACGCATCGGCCATCTTGACTGCCCCGGTAAATGCAGTCCCGTCGGCAGCGCCAAACGGAACATTCTCAAGCCGTAAACCAAATTCATCATAGAGCGACTCGACCATGGGATACGTGTTCCAACCGGCCGCAGAGAGAATCCAACCGCCATTTTCAGCGAACTCAATCAATGCATCAACTTCATCCGACCCATAGGGCTGCGTCGGAGCGAAGATGACATACAGATCAGCGTCGGTGTCATCCAACTCAGTCGGAGAATCGACAAACCGTGGTGAGAAAAGGTTACGCATGAGGTTGTATTGCAATCCACCAATCGACTTCGGCTCCCACGCCATCAAGTCATACATCTGCCCATGACCTTCATCAATCAACGCCTGACGGTATCCCTGTCGGCTCCATCCCGATCCACCATCGCCCGGAACCATTGCGAGAACCCCGACAGACAGAGCAGGCAATAAAAGTGCGGTCAACATCCATACCGGCTGTGAGAACGACAAGACAACAAGTATCGTCCCAATAATCCCAATCAGGATCATGAGCAGTTCGCTGCGCCAGGTGTCGAGAAATGACAGCCACGAATCGTTCGTCATCCAACGCAACGTCCGGTTGACCATCGAATACGAACGGATAAACGTGCCATTCTGGTACGGCGACGTGTCGCCATGGAGGACTGCTTTGCCCTTGCCCCAATGTGCCGCCGATGCGAGGACAACATCTCCCAACGGTTCACCAGGATCGTAGCCGAGATTGCCGAGGTACGACCGCGCTTTGTTGTTCATGTCGCCGGGATCGGAAAACGCGCCGCGTCCTACAATGAACGGCTCGCCATGCGGCCCCGCCTTCACCGATGCGCCCAGCCAAAGCTCCGCGTCCATCTCGCCGCCGGAACGTCCCAAGGGATGAAAGAGATACGATTTGGCCGACACCCAACTGCGCCGCAACGGAACGGCTGTGTCAAAGTTGATTTCCATTCCACAGGGAGAAAGCAAATCATTGGTAGGATCGCGAATCGCGTCGGTGCCGGTATGATCGCCGACAATCAACAACCCGCCGCCATTCTCGACAAACTCCCATATCAAGTTGCGTTCATCCTCAGGAATCTTTTCGAGCAGATTGGCGACGAATACCACATCAACAGAGTCGAGCACCTCTTTGGTAATCGACCGCCGCATGATTGTATAGCCGACATTTTCCAGATATTTCGGCAGAAACCCGAACATGCCGCCCGAACGGTCTCCATAGGTGCCATGCTGCGGAACACCGTCATCGAGGATGTTGCGTTGCAACATCAAAACACGTACCGGACGGTCCCCATACGATGCCGCTCCCGCCACAACGCATGTGAGGACAATCAAAGCCAGCGACGCGTATCCCGCGCGGGAATAGTCAAATGCCGCCGAACGTTTGACTCTCGCCATCGTGGGATCAGCAGAATTGCGCGACTCCACCCAGGCAATCAATGCCACAAAGAGGAAGAAGACCGCAGGCAGATCCAGGTGCGGCGTGGTGGAAACCGGAATCGCGGCGTTGATGATGCCCAGCAATGTCGGAGCGGTCCATATATAGATCACGTGCGCCGCAGCGAGCACGATGATCCACAACGCCAGGTTTGCCCAGCGACGTGGCTGCGCGACCAATGTCACCGCGACCAAAGCGCATATCCCCAAAATGAAAATGTCCATCGCAGTCGCCGACGGACCAAGAATGAGTGGCACCGACATGACCTGCGTGATGAGCTGCGAGTACGCCAGCGAGAAATCAGTCAGCCACCGGTAGGGGACAGGCAGTTGGAAAAAAACTGTCCACCACAGTGAGTATAGAATGCCGGTTAGCACCAAGGCGCGGAATCGACCGCGCAGTGCGACTTCACCAAAGCGATCGAACAGCCACAGAGTCAGTGTAAGTAGTGTGACAGCGAGAACAGGATGCACCGAAGAGATCACGCCGACGAAGACAGCCCAGCATGACCACTTGAATATCCAATTGATCCATGGCGCCCACGACTGTACCCGTGGAAATGCCTGCCACATGAATCCGATTAGGATTGCCGTGACGAATCCGTAAATGGGATCGCGAAAGTCGCCGAATGCGCGAGTGGCGGCGCCTAATGACGCCAAAAAGTAGAAAACCAACTAAGTTGCTCCCGTTGCGGTCGGTGACAATCCCCAAGCCGACGCCAACATAAGAGGCCCGACGCGGACAACCAAAGAGAAATCCGACGTTGAGCGGAAGTGGTCAGCGCAATTTTCGTTGTATGCCAATGGGTTACGAATCTGCTGCATAGGGGAGAAAAATTGTTCCCTTAACTTTGGCTTAACTTCCAGAATAATCTTGACAAAAACTGTATTCTCCTGTTGACTACCGATGTTGGGCTAGCTCCCTCTCGGGCTGCCAATGTTCTTCACCGTAGTCGTCTGAAGAAACGTCATATTTTCCGCAGCAGGCCCGGAGGTGGGTCATGAAGTGTATCTGTACTCGCGGTCGAACTACCACGTTGCGATGTTGTGCCACGATGGTAGCAGCGACCCTGCTTGTAGCGCTCGTGTTCGTCTCCAACGCTTTTTCCGCCTCTGATCCGCAACCGTCCCCACTCTTCCAACACAGTCTTAAGACCTCGATTGACAATTTCGAGGTGGTCAACGCTCCGGCGAAACCGGCTGGCTATGCCGTCAAGGCCGCCAAGCCGCATCCCGACCAGGTGAAGTCACAGGGCGCCAATGCCCCGATGGCCACTGTCGCTCCGAATTACACGTGCGGCAGCACAACCTGCGACGGTACAGCGACGTGCACCGGTCTGAGCACATGCGACGGCCGTCCCGAGTGCTTGCAGCCGACAATGCCGGGTTACCCGACTTGTGCCGGCACGGAAACCTGCGAAGGGTTCCAGACCTGCGCCGGAACTCCAAGTTGCGATGGAACTGTATCGTGCGGTGGATCGAACACGTGCCAAGGGCAGCCGACGTGTCCAGGGACACAGTCGTGCGATGGAACAGTGACCTGCCCTGGCTCATCGACATGCTCGGATCAGCCGACTTGCGGCACCGCGCCGACATGCTTGCATTTCCCAACTTGTAATCTCCAGCCGACTTGCGACAACAAGCCGACATGCTATAACGTTGCGACTTGCCACGGTCAGGTCACGTGCAGTGCCGCACAACCGACATGCGATCAATCGCCCACATGCGGCGGTACCAATACCTGCGATCCAACCGGTCCGACCTGCGCCGGCCAAATGACCTGCGGCCAGGTGTCGTGCGCGGCGGGTGGAGCAACGTGTCCGGGTTATATCACCTGTGAGGGATCTACCACCTGCGATCCGACCGGCCCCACTTGCGGCGGTTCACCGACATGCGATGCAGCGCAACCTACCTGCGACGCGCATCCGACATGTCCGGGGACAACAACCTGCGGAACCACCCCGACTTGCGACGGGACGGCGTCATGCGCCGCTACAGTCGCAACGTGCCAAGGGACAGTAAGCTGTCCGGGCTCCGCGACATGCCAGGGCACTCAAACCTGTATTGGATCAGGTGGCGGCACGTGCGAGGGGACTCCAACCTGCCGTGCGGCGGCAACTTGTAATAGCGCCTACACCTGTATTGGTTATTCGACCTGTCCGGGGACCGCGACATGCGATGGATATCAGACATGCGCTCTTGGGCCAACATGTGCCAACAATCAAACCTGTCCTGGAACTCCAACATGCCAGAATACGGCCACGTGTATCGCTGGAGTCGCGACCTGCCATTCGGGACCGACTTGTACTGCTTCCCAACCAACTTGTAATGGCGGGA
This sequence comes from Candidatus Zixiibacteriota bacterium, assembly GCA_046708665.1. Classification (GTDB taxonomy): domain Bacteria; phylum Zixibacteria; class MSB-5A5; order WJJR01; family WJJR01; genus JACQFV01. The sequence goes on from JBKKDE010000282.1 coordinate 7,371, forward strand.
TAACGTGTCCCAATGCAAACA
>JBKKDE010000283.1:0-7292 GCA_046708665.1 Candidatus Zixiibacteriota bacterium
TTGTTCTTACATTCCGGACGTCCGGGAAGCGAAGCGGCCTGCGCGATGGTGTCCTCGGCGACTGCCGCGATCACGGGATCATGACTGGGGAAAATGAGACGGCAATTGTACTCCGCGGCGCGTTGGGAGAGGTGTGAGAGAATCTGCATCGAGGCCATGGTTGTGGGTCGACCCATGTCCCCTCCCCACCCGGTGATGTACACAATCGGTGTACCAGTCTCGGTAGCGCGCCCTATGGCATCGGGAATCGCCTCCAGCGGAGGTAGACGTCGTAGGGGCGGCATGCCGTGTTTGCGCGCCAGCCATGTCGCGAGAGCCGCGGTGAAGAGCACCAACAGAATTGCAATGAGCTCAGGAAGCCGCTGCGTCTGAAATACCAGTGCGGTCGAAGGCAGGTCAGCCGCGTTCGCGCTCAGCGCGACCAACAACGCGGACAGACACGAACACACGGAGAAGATCACTCGCACAGCAGTTATAAACCGTGCGCAGAGTAAAGCGTCAATGCTAAAGGACGATTGCCTTACGGAAGCAGGGTCAGCCCGAACCGGTGGGTACTACCTAGATCGTCGGAATACGGAGCGAAGGCATAGTCGACTCCAATGCGCTGATCGGGCGTGCGCAGCCCAACTCCCGCGCTGAATGTCTGTGTGTCGTATCCGAGCCGGATGCCGGCACGCAGGGCGAGTCGTGGGTCGGGGGTGAACTCGCTGCCAACGTGCCAATGGAGGGTCTCTTCCGCTGCGGCGAGCAATTCGCCGCGTACCGAGAGACGGTGATGAGTCCACGCAGCGCCGAACCGCACTTGGTTGGGCATCCCGAACTCTTCTTTGTCGAATTTCGCCTTTGGTCCCACGTTTGTGAACGACATACCGAGGTAAGCGTTCTGGTGGGCGCGATACCGCGCACCGATGCCAACGATGACTCCGCTTGCGGTTTCAGATTCGATATGTTCGAGCACGTATGCCGCCGACAACCCTATCGAAAGCCTGTCATCGACAACGCGAGCGATCGCGGCTTGAATCACGCCGGAGGCGGCATCATAGTACCCAAGTGGATCCAGCGATGGGCCCGTGCGCCGGGGGATATCGCCTGTCCCCAAGTAGCCCAAACGCGCACCGAACGCCCACTTATTGAGTGGGATCGCTGCCGCGAGATATTCACCATGAGTGTCTTGAAAGAAGGCGTTGTGCGAGAATGCCAGAGTGAACTGCTTGGCTGCCACGAGTCCGGCCGGATTGTACTCCGTGACAAAGGCATCGCCACCGTCTGCGACCATTGTCTCGGCCAAAGCGACCGCGCGCGCCCCGCCTCCGATAGTCAGAAATCGAAATCCAACGGCGTCAGTAGGGCTGGATTGCGCGAAAACTGGTTCGTGATGGGTGAGCAAGAATGCAAACAACCAAACTGTAGAGATGAGAATTGGGGTAAGTTTTTTCATTTGATATACGATTGCAATACTAGCCGCTCGAGCGATTAGAAACGCACGCCCAGCGAGAACACATGCTCCGGGTCGATCTGGTCGGGCTGCAGCGCAAAGGCGTAATCGAGCACGAATCGTACTTTGGTCGAGAGATTCGGTTCGACGCCACCGCCGAACGTGAAGTTGCCGTTATCGACTCCAGCCCGAATTGCCACAAGCTGAACCGGACGTCCTTCGGCGCCAACGTGGAACGTCGCGCCACGCTCGGCATCGAACTTAACATCGAGCGAGCCGAGGGCGCGCCCGTTCATTAGTAGTACTCCGCCACCACCACGAACGACGAGAGGGAATTTCTCGTCAAAGGTCGAACCGCTGGACTCACCCTGTTCGTTCCAATATTCGCTGGTCGTCCAAGGATACTTCTGATTCAAACGCTGAACAGCTACGCCCAGTCGCAATTCGTTCGGGATCGCGTCTGCTGCCATCCCGCGCTTTAACATGCGGTGCTTCAGTTGGGCACCGAGATCGAAGCCGACTGTGTAGGCATCAATATTGGCGACATTGTGCTGCACATAGCGCAGATTCACACCCAGCGATATCGCAGTTGGTGCGCCTCGTTCGGTGAAACGGCGAGCAAAAGTGAATGCAAAGGCATTTGTGTAGTCGGTAATTGCCCCGCCAATTTGTCCATCAATGTCGCGGGCAAACACATCGCCGACCCCGGCATATATCCACGACAGCCCCATGGCCGCTTCTTCGCGACCGAATGGGTGAATGTAATTGACGTACCCGGCCTGACGATCGAACGACATCTTGCGCAAGGCCATCTCGAAGGCGTCTTGTTTCGCTTGGGCAATGCCCGCCGGATTCCACCACGAGCCCGTTGGCCCCTCGGCAGTGGCCGTAAATGCCGAGCCCATCGCGACAGCACGCGCGCCGACGCTCCAATCGAGCATAGCGCCCGGCTGGCCGCCATCTTCCTCGCCGAATACGGAGACGTTCGCGGCCAGCAGGAAAATTCCAGAAATAGTCAGATGTTTGATCGTTAGTTTCATGTGTCCTGTCGCCTATGGAATGACAACCAATTTGCCCCAGTGTGTGTCGCCACCCGAATACTCGATGACGAAGAAGTAGGTTCCGACGGCCACGACATTACCCGCACCGTTTCGTCCGTCCCATGTGTCGCTCTCGTCGTACTGACGGCCGGCCTCGCGTTGTGCAGCATCGGTCACTGTCTTCACCAAATTGTTGGCGTAATCATAAATCCTAATTGTAACCGGACCGCTGACCGGTGGCACGTAATGGAAGCGAATGCCTCCCGGAGAGATATTGGGAGAAAACGGCACCGGCGTGACGTATACACCACCCTCACTGCCTGCTTCGGATTCCGCGACTGCCTTGAAGGTGCGACGCACCGAGATGAGATTGGCATTTCGATCCAGTACGACCATACCGTTCTCAGTGCCCACCCAGACTTCATTGCCCACGATCTCGACGGCGAACACCTCCACGGTCGAATCGATAACGGCGCCCGATTCTGGGTCGACGAAGTGGTTAAGCGTATCCCAAGTAACACCGTTGTTGGGAGAACGAAGCAGCCCTTGCGATGATGCGGCCCAGACAATGGCACCATCAAAGGCGAAGTTCCATACCTGGTGACCGGTCAATGGCACTGACCAGGTGTTCCCCGCATCGCGTGTGACCGACAGGCCATCCTTTTCGCCGGCTCCGATGAATGTGTTCGCGAATCGTCCCTGTCCGGTGGCTTGGGTTGCCGCCCAAATGGCGCCGCGTCCCCCGGGCTGGAACCCAATGGCTGTGATAAAATTTCCAGACAACTGCTCGAAACCGGCGACCGAGGTGTCGTCATCGCGGTACCGGAAAAACTCGAGCAAGTCGAAGTCTTCGGAGTCAGCATTTGAGAAGACGACCGCCCACGAAATCCCCTTATCGAGAGAGCGCGCCAAGAGTGAATCGGTTCCGACCCAGAGTGTCGCAAGAACATCGGCATCAGTCAGCGGGTCTTTCGTGATTTCAGCGCCAAGCGTGTTGGGGCGCGAACCGACACGTTTGTTTGTCACCAAGGTTTTGTACGAGGCCGTAAACATGAGACTATCGAGGTTGCGAATGTCGCCTTCCGCCAGGCCGCTGTCGCTCGCAAGCCAGAAACGGCAGCCTTCGAAAACGACATCAGCGACTCCAATGCGCCGGGAGGAGACAGTCCAAGTGTCACGCTCATCGAAGCTGATGGCGAATCCTTTGTAATCACCTGCGCCGTTGTCTTCGCAGAGCGCCCAAAGCGCAGAGGAGAATGTTGTGCATGGAGTCGCTTGGTATCCCATCGCGACCACCCGTTGGCCGATCGAGTCGGCATCAATTCCGACCGGGAGTGTGGAGCCGGGCAACGGGGCGCCAGCAACTGGCCAAGCGTAGATGCCAAGGTTGGTTCCTATGTAGACTGTTGCTGCGGTATCGGGCGGGACGGGCAAAAGCGAATATGATGTGAGTCCGATACCCGATTCCCAATCGATGGCTGGCAGACTGCTGTGAATCATGCCACCGTCCTCGCACGCCACCCACACTTGTCCTCGGGTGAGCGCAATTGCCACGGGGCGTCTCCCGACTCCCATTGTCTGGGGGGGCTGAGTAACGGTCCAGTCGCGGCCGTTGTTGAATGAGTACGCCAAACCCATTCCGGATTCGCCATCTTCCGAAGCAAAGCCAGCCCACATGGTGTCGCCTTTTGCGGCGGTTGCGATCACGTTGTTGGACGGGAATCCGTCGCTGGCAGAGTTAAACGTGCGCCAGCTACCGCCACGGTCGGGTGTGCGCGAAAGACCATCATTGGTGGCTGCGTACAAGCGGGCGCCATCCATATGAACATCTTGGAAGACAAAGCCCTTCGGCTTCAGTGTATCATTCAAGAATACGAACTTATTGATGCCGTAGGCAGTGCCCGCCCAAACGGCGAGTGATTCTGGACGGGTTGAGTCAACCACGGCGGCGAAGTAGCGATTGTTGAGATCATTGTATACTTCGTTCTCAAAATCACTGCGTGCCGTATTGTCCGCAAAAATATTATCCCAGGTTGCCCCATCGTCGAAACTGGCGACCAGACCTCCGGCAAAGCACGCGGCCACGACACGCCCACGGTAGTATGCAAAATCATAGACAACCTGGAACGGACCGGAAGCTTGGTCGCCCGCCGGAGTGCGTCTATCCCAGGTCCCGCTTGCGTCGTTAAAGCGACAAATGCCATCGCCCCATGTCACCAGACCGCCTTCTCTCACTTCGGTGTGGCTGGTCGCTGTCCAGACTCCATTCGGGAATACGGCGATCGCAGGAATTTCTGTGCTGGGGAGCCCGTCGGTCGTGTCGTACGTCGTCCATTGGTCGCCGGGCAACGTAATTCGGCTCGGCCCTTTGCCAGACGCCGCCCAGACATCGGGGGCTGAGTATATGATGTCGACAATGTTGTTCGACCCAGGCAAACTGTCGACAGACTCGCTGGCCTTACGCAGCCCGCCTTCTTCCGCGGGAACGATGTCCCAATACCGTGGGAGCTTGCCGGCGTACGCGTTGCTGGCGGAGAGCATGACGCAGCACATGGCGAGTAGCGCGAGAATTAGAGTCGATTTTCGGAGTGATTGAATTGGCATGGTCCCTGAGGATTAAGGTGTAGTCCCTTGGGCGGGATTGCTGTCGAGTGATGAAAACGTGAACTCCCCCAAACACATAGAGGGAGCGAATGTCGGCGCGACGGCGGTGTTCGTCAAGGAGTTTTCTGGTCGTTTCCTGCTTGTTTGGTGCCTCGAGGCATACCAGTGAGGTGGGCTGCCACTCCCCATCGAAGACCACGCGCAGACACCGTCACGCGGTCGGCATTCAGGCGATTTAACACCCCACTCCAAAGGTAAGTTCCAGCCAATAAGACACGTGCGCGGGTCGGATCAAATGGGACAAGCGAGCCAATTGCCTTCTGCGACATGCCGGCAAGCTCCGATGCGAAGCGGTCAATCCAAGCACGTGAGAGTGTGGTACCGTGGACTTTGCCGACATCAAACCTTTGCATCCGATGTTTAACGGCGGCTAATGTTGTGATCGTTCCTCCGATCCCAACGACGGTTGAGAACTTGCCAAGCGAAGTGGAATCGAGCCGATGGACCGCATGCTCGGAGGCCGCCAGATAGTGGAGGTCGCGGTGGGCGCGTTCGCGCGGCGCTTCCCGGCTCCACGCCTTCGTTGCCCATGCGGCACCAATCGGGAGTCCACGAAAGAGCCCCGTTTGTAGGTTGATAAATTCCGACGAGCCGCCTCCGATATCGATGATGAGCGAGGACCGACCGACATGCGGTAGCCCGATCAGCGCACCAGCGGCAGAAAACCCGGCTTCGCGCTTGGCGCTGAGAATCTGAAGTGGAAGTTGGCATTCTGCACGCAATTGCTTCACAACGCTCAGCCGATTGCGGGCGTGGCGGATCGCCGCTGTCGCGACGATCAACCCGCCATCGATCTGAAACTGATCCAATTTGCGGTTGAAGCGGCGCAACACTCTGACTGCCCGTTGGATGCCGCGCGACGCTATGCTTCGGCCTACGCCATACTCGAGATCGACTGTGTGCCGTTCCTCGTGCAATGGGCGGATGCGGCCATGCTTCGATTCCGCAATCAGGAGAATTGCCGAAAAGGTGCCGAGATCGATGACAGCGACTCGCATCGGAGAGATGACGATCGACTATCCGCCGAGCTTTTCTTTGAACACACGTGTGATTTCGGGTAGATACGCGAAGACATCGCCGACAATGCCAAAGCTGGCGACTTTGAATATGGGGGCGTCGGCATCCTTGTTGATGGCGACGATCACGCGCGCGGATTGCATCCCGACCAAATGCTGGATTGCGCCGGAGATTCCGCAGGCGATATAGAGCTTGGGATTGACTGTCTTGCCAGTCTGGCCGACTTGTTTGTCATAGGGCACCCAACCTGCATCAACAATGGCGCGTGACGCGCCGCTGGCCGCACCGAGGACATGCGCCAATTCTTCTACCATTTTATAGTTTTCCGGTCCCTTGAGTCCGCGTCCGCCGGAGACAATAATGTCGGCCTCAGTCAATGGGATGGCTCCCGCGCCGACTGATTCGGATGCAACAATGTGTACTTGCGCGTTGCCAAGACCTTCTGCGGCGCGAGTCTCGACACTTCCCTTCCCATCGCGCGTCGCGGATTCCTCGGCCGACTTGGGACGCATTGTCACAAGCCACGGCTTCGGGCCTGTGAACACGTACTCGGTAAATGCCTTCCCACCGTAGGTTGCCTTGGTGACATGCGGCCCGCCATCTTTGAGTTCGATGCCCCCGGCATCGGCAACAAGACCAACTCCCAGCTTGGCTGCCAGACGCGAAAACAGCGCGCGACCATAGAGAGTGGCCGCACCGATCACGATATCCGGCTTATCCGCAGCTATCCAACGTGCGAGGAGTTCGGCGTACTGATCATCGACGAAGCTCGCCAGCGAGGGATCATCGGCTACAATGGAACGGTCGGCGCCACGCGCCGCCAATTGCGCGGCTTGTTGGCCAACATTGTGACCGAAGAGAACTGCGGTCACTGTTCCACCGGACGATTCGGCCAGCGCGCGTGCCACGGCGATCTGCTCAAATGCACCGGACGAAACTGTGCCGTTGCGCTGTTGTGCGAAAATCCAAATTGAGAGTCCTGACATCATGTCCTCGTTTGTTGTGTCATCACCGATGTTGATCGTAATACAGTCGTGTTGTCTGATCAATGACTTCGATCAGTGGCACGCGATGTTTTGACGCTGCGTCGCGGCAGTCATCGTATTCCGGAATGGCTCGTTCACCCGACGGCACAC
>JBKKDE010000284.1:0-3911 GCA_046708665.1 Candidatus Zixiibacteriota bacterium
ATCACAGGATTCGCCGCCGCTCAATGCAGCCGACGTTATGCTCGTAACTGTCGTATCTGGACGCGTCGTATCCGTCACTGCCGCAGGAGACACGCTGGGTGTCCCTGGACGCACCATCAACATCACCACGCGGCTTCACAACCTCGGTGTCTTCGATGACACACTTGACTGGGCAGCCAATAACGACGCGTCATGGGTGACGGCGCCACCTTCCGGGTCGGTAGCTATCCCAGTTGGCGGATTCGCAGATATCGTCGTTGCAGTGACCATTCCCGGTTCGGCGACTCCTGGTTTCATCAATGCGGTATCGTTTGATGTCGCCTCTGCCGACGATCCCGCCGCTCTCGATTTCGACGAAACCCAATTCACCGTGCTTGCGCACCCGCCCGTCGCTGTCTTGGCCCTGCCGCCAGATAACGCCACAACCAATTCAGCTCCCACGCTTCGTTGGACACACGGCGCATACACACCACCACCACCCGGATTCAGCGACTTCTCGTACTATCTCGATGTCGAGGAATCGCCTGTCCCGAGCAATCCGGTACGCTACGGGCCGATAGCCGACACATTCTTCACCCTTCCGGCGGTGGCGGATGGCTTGTACGAATGGCGGATTACGACACTCAATCCCATCGGAGATTCATCGGCGCAATCTGGTGCGCGGGCCTTTAATCTCGATACACAAGCACCGCTGGCGCCCGTGCTCGATCAACCGGGTGATAGTCTCTATGAAGCAGACACGACGCTGACATTCTCATGGCAGGCAGTCGGAGATGCCGCCGAGTATAAATGGGAAATCGCCAATGATCCGGCGTTCACTGCTGGTGTCGACTCCCTCTGGACTGCCACGCTGGCCAGCAATCGCATTCTGGCATCATGCAGTACTGTGGTTTACTGGCGTGTGTCGTCAAGAGATGTCGCGGGCAATACATCGACGCCATCAGCGGCGCACCGGTATGCTGTGTACAAAGTCGGAGACATCAATTTCGACTGCATCCTGAACGTGATCGATGTTGTCCAGATGATCGGTGTCGCATTCCGTGGCGATCCCTTGCCCGTGCCACCCGGACGCGCCGAACTGCTGTGCAACCCGCCGACCGATGTCACCGATGTGGTGCGTTTGATCGACGTGATCTTCCGTAACGGCGCCCCGCCCTGTGGCCCGTCGTAGTTGGCAATTGTGGTGCGGGCCTCCGGCCCGCGTTTCTAAATTGGACAGGCCAGAGGCCCGCGCCACAGCTTGTTGCAACAAGGTCCAATTCTGCCATTCCACCCATTGTTCCCGCGCCCATAATCCACCATCTTCCCGCCACGCAGTAGGTCCTCTGAGTCCAATAGGTCCTATTCCTATCACCAGGAGAGAAGATGTCCATTGTCCTTAGCGGTCAAGGTCTCACAATCGAAAAGCTTGTCCGAATTGCACGCGATGGCGAGCAGGTCGTGCTCCATCCCGATGCCCTCACACGTATCAAAACATGCCGCACCATGCTCGAGACGAAGATCGCCGCGCGCGAGATCATGTATGGCGTTAACACTGGCATTGGAGAATTCTCCGAAGTCGTGCTCACTGATGAGCAGGTCAAAGACTTCCAGAAGTACCTGATCTACAACCACGCCGCCGGCATCGGCGACCCCGCGCCAATCGAACACATCCGCGGCGCGATGGCCGGACGCGTCAACGTGCACGCGCACGGCAAATCCGGATGCCGTCCCGAGATCACTTTGACATTGGTTGAGATGCTGAACAAAGACGTGACACCGGTTGTTTGCCAGAAAGGTTCAGTCGGCGCCTGCGGCGACTTGGCGCCAATGTCGCAGATCGCGCTTTTGATGATGGGTGAGGGGGAGGCGTACTTCAAAGGCGAACGCCTGCCCGGCAAGGCCGCGATGGACAAAGCCGGGATCCCGATCCCCGGCTTACAGGCGCGCGATGGCCTGGCCGTGATTAATGGCTCGAATCTCCTCACCGCGATGAGCGCGATTCACATTTACGATATGAACCGTTTCCTCATGCAGGCCGAAATCGCTTGCGCTATGAGTCTCGAAGCCCTGCTCGCCAACATGAAACCCTATCAGTCGAAACTGCACGAAGTCCGCGGATTCCCAGGCGCGGTACGTTCAGCCGCCGCCATTCGTAAATGCATCGAAGGCAGTGATCTGGTGACCGGGAAGATGAAGACCAAAGTTCAGGATGCATACTCTATGCGTTCCTCGCCGCAAGTCATCGGTGCGGCGCATGATGCGATTGCCTTTGCGAGAACCCAGGTCGAAATCGAGCTGAACGGCATCGGCGACAATCCGATCTTCTTCCCAGAAGAAAACCTGACTCTCACCGGCGCCAACTTCCAGGGCTCGCCGGTCTCGTTGCCGATGGACATGGCTGGAATCGCGATCACGATGGTCTGTGTTCTTTCCGAGCGACGTCTCAATCGCCTCACGAATCCCGCTTTGAGCGTCGGCTTGCCGCCATTCTTGACAAAGGGCGCGGGCATGTTCTCCGGCATGATGCTCTCGCAATACACCGCCGACTCACTCATTGTCGAACAGCGTATGCTCTCGGCGCCAGCATCAATCGGCTCGATCCCCGCCGCCGCCGATCAGGAAGATTTTGTTTCGATGGGTATGAACACTGCGCTCAAAAACGGCCAAATCCTCGACAACGCCTGCGGTATCCTCGGCATCGAATTCATGGCCGCCGCCCAAGCCCTCGACTTCCGCGACTTCACCCCTGGCAAAGGCACCAAAGCCGCGCACACGGTGATTCGCAAACATGTCGCGCATCTCGATGTCGATCGACCGCTGCACTCAGATCACAATACTATGAAGGCACTGGTGAAGAGCGGGGAGATATTGGATGCCGTAGACCACATGGCAGGTTCGGGGTCACGTTAGCCATGAAGGCTCTCGATCGATCAAGTACGGGATTCGATCTCAAGTTCACAATCGCTGCTGCCATATTCGCCACGATCATCGCAATACTTGCCACCGGGCCATTCGGCGTCGGAATATCGCCTGACTCGGTTGCCTACATTTCTGCCGCAAGAAATCTGCTCATCGACGGAACCCTTCGCACGTTTGACTCTGAACCACTAGTCTCCTGGCCACCGGCGTTCCCGGCGTTAATTGCGGTTCCTGGTCTCATCGAGGTCGATGCGCGAAAAGCTGCCCGCTTTACAAACGCCATCATCCTTGGATTGATCGTATTTGTCGGGTCAAACTAGCTCGCACGCATGCGCGAGAATCGACTGCTCATCTTGCTCGGAACTGCGATGTTGGCGCTCTCCGAGCCGTTGATGACGGTTTGCACGAGAGCTTGGAGCGAGCCACTTTTTGTCTTGGTGGTTGCCACATTCCTGCTTGCAATTCAGGATTTCATCGACACAAACGATTCCAAGAGTCTCGCGCTGGCGCTCGTTCTAGCCGCACTGGCGCCGCTCATCCGCTACATCGGCGTAACCGTAATCGCGACAGGGGGAGTCCTGCTGTTGCTGCGAAACGGACTCCGGTCTCGTGCACGACTCACTCAGGCGGCACTCTTCGTGGGCCTGTCCGCTCTTCCAATTGTCCTTTGGCTCATTCGAAACTACGAAGTGAGCGGGACACTCACGGGGCCCCGTGCTGAGGCCGAAATAACACTGCTACGCAATGCGGGGACGGGCATTGGCACACTAAGCGAGTGGTTCCTGCCATCGGTTTTGGGCATGGCGCTCTTCGTCTGGAAGGCAAATGCACCTGCTCGTACAAATCCCGAGTCTGGTTCTGTTCCACGCTCGGTCCTGATCCCGGCCGTCTTCGCCTGCGTTTATGTGCTGACACTCGCACTCTCGGTGGCATTCGTTGGTATCGACGCGATCGATCATCGCTTGCTCTCACCTGTGTATGCGCCACTCTTAGTCCTCATACTTGTGTGG
>JBKKDE010000285.1:0-3974 GCA_046708665.1 Candidatus Zixiibacteriota bacterium
ACCTCACTCCGTTCGCTTCGCTCAGGACCTTCGGCCTGAGGGGGAGGTGAACTTTTCTGCTTCCCAACGGGTCGCCTCGGTGTGTCCTCATTGGTTGACGACTTGAATGCAAGCAGCAGTCGCGAGAGTTCGCCACCGGAGGCGATCTTGTGCAGGGGCTTATAGCCCTCCGATGGATTGGCTTCAAACAGGAATCGGATCTGTTCGGCGCCATCATCATGGAGGCGTTGGCCGGAGATGATGATTCCGCCTTCGGTGTGAGGCGACAAATCGATCTTTACTGATGCTTTGGTCATGCCGAGACGATTGATGACGGCATTGACTGACTTCACGAGCGATCCGGCTGCCTTGTGACGTTTGATTGAGAGATCAGATGTCAATGCGATGAGTGCGTCCTCGAGTTTCGTCTGTTGAGCTTTCGCTACATTCAAATCATCCTCGAGCGATGCATTGGATGATCGTTCGGCTTCCAGTTCCTCGAGCCGAGCAAGAATCGCGGCGCATGTGTCACCATACTTCTTCTTCAGCCGGAAAATCTCGGAGAGGCGCAATTCGATCTGGTCGGCGCGCATCGGGTCGAAGGCCAGACTGTCGCGGTAGTCGGTTAGCGCGCGAATGGAATCGTTGATGGCATCTGCAGCCGCGGTGAGTGGTGTGACAATCTCGCTCCAGCGCGGGTCGATGTTGACGGCGATTTCGGCCTCGCGTTTGACACGTCCAATGGCGGTCTCGACGGAAGATTCTTCGTCCGTGAGGATATTGAGCGCCCTGTCGGCGGTCTCGGCCAGACGGCGCGAGTGTTTCATCACGGTCGCTTCAGTCTTGAGGCGCTCTTCCTCATCGGGTTCCAGATTGGCAGCGCGGATTTCGCCGATCTGGAATGTGCGCAGCTCCTCTTCGCTTTTGCTGCGGGCGATGCGCTTTTCGAGAGCGCCAATGGAATTGGACAAATAGGACCAATCGGACCAATGCGATTTGACTTTGGCAACCAATTCGGTTGTGCCAGCGAAACGGTCGAGCCATTCGATGTGACGGTCGGGATCGAGTAACACCTGGTGCTGATGCTGGCCGCAGTGATCAGCGAGTGATTCGCCAAGTTCGATTAATTCGCCGATCGTGATTTGGGAGTCATCGCGGAAACAGCGGGAGCGTCCCTGGGCATTCATCTCGCGACGGATTATGATGCCATCGAAATCGCCCTCGACCATCGCCGAGTCGGCGCCGGTGCGGATCATTTCGGATCCGGTCTTGCCGCCGAGGAGGAAGCGGATTGCTTCGACGAGAATGGTCTTTCCCGCCCCGGTTTCGCCGGTGAAGACAATCAGGCCCGGGTGAAAAGAAATCTCGAGTTCCTCGAGGATGGCGAAGTTGCGGATGTGGAGAGTGCGGAGCATGGCGGCGGTGTCTAGCTTTGGTGGAGCAGGCTTTCAGCCTGCTCGCACAGGCTGAAAGCCTGTGCCACTGGTCGACCTTTCCCCAAAAGGGAGAGTTTAAACAAGAGCTACGCAAACTCAAGAAACAAGGCGATGACCATGAACACCACGCCCAATGCCCAAAGGCCGATCGCCAGATAGAGCTGTTCGATCTTCTTGCGGCTGATGCGAGTGACCGCTTGGCGTGTCGAGTCGGGCGAATTGGCGAAGTAGCGGTAACGGCGGGCTGTAAAAACTCGTAGTGCACCGATGGCCGACAGAGTCCAGAGGATGATCGGAATGATCCAGAACACAATCTCCTCGCCGGCTTCGCCGAAGATCACGGCGCCGGTCACGAGTGTCCACGACATCAAGCTGAGCGCCAAGACACCGGCGGCTGCCCAGTGGGTGCTCTGCAACATCCCGAGCTGGACCTGACGCATGGCCTCCGGCCAGAAGAGATCATCTTCGGTCGGAGTCTGGCCCTGGCGGTTGGTGCGGATGTCGTGGTCGTTGGGCATGGATACTGGAGTCCCCTCACCCGCTCTGCTTCGCTAGCGCTTCGCAGAGCGACCTCCCCCTGAGGGGGAGGTGAACAAATTTATCTGCATGACGCCTGAGCCGTCAATCGTCCGACGATCCTCTCAATTTGCGCGGCACTCGTATCGCGACAACCAGTTCGCCTCCCCCTCAGGGGGAGGCCGCGCCGCAGGCGCGGGTGAGGGGAGTCACGGTTGAATCACCATCTGACGGTGGCAATTGTTGCAGTTCACCAATAGGCGTTTTGGTAAATCGAGTTTAAGATTCTGACGGCCATCGATGGAGCGTCGCACATCCGTTTCGCCGTTTTCGAGTTCACGCGCCAGATCGACTTGCGCATCCTTGCCGCAGTGTGGGCATTTGAATGTCTCGGGCATTGTGTTCATATGTTCGCAGAGGGATGATATCGGCGAATACGGGAAAAGACAAGGAGCAAGGGGAGCTGATGCGCGGACAAAAAAAGATTGCTTCGTCCCTCCGGTCCTCGCAATGACGTTTGGGCAATTCATCACTCCCCAATCGTCATTGCGAGACCCGCGCTCAATGCGGGGCGAAGCAACCTTTTTTAGTCTCCTACCGCTTAACTCCCTACAGCTTCACCAATTCCACGCGGCGGTTGTTCTGACGGCCTTCGGCGGTATCGTTGCCGGCAACCGGCTTCGTTTCGCCGAATCCCTTCGACTGCAGACGCGCGGCATCGACACCGTAGTTGGCGGTCAGGTGCGCGGAGACTGCGGCAGCGCGACGTTCGGAGAGCGACATGTTCGAAGCATCGTCGCCAACATTGTCGGTGTGACCTTCGATCAAAATCTTGAGGTCGGCGTGGTCCTTCAGCATCTTTCCGATCTCTTTGAGCGTCGGTGTCGATTCGGGCCGGATCTTGTCGGAGCCGGAATCAAACAGGATGCCCTGTGTCGCGACACGTCCATCGGCGGCGAGCGCGTCGTACATGGTCTTGTCGCTTTTGGCGATGCGAAGATTCGTGATCATCAGCGGACGCGTGTCATTGGCGGCGATAGCAAAATGGAGCACGTTGGAGCGAATGAAATTGGCGTTCGGTACATTGGCGACACGGTTCTCATTGACATACACTTTCAAATACCCGCCGTCGGCCATGACCCGGCAGTGCATGGTCTGGCCATAGGCGCCGTCATCAACTTTGCCCATGGCAAGGGTGTTGCCCGGGTGCTTGAGCAATCCCGCCAAGCGGTTGGTCACATCCCAGTGGACCTTCGTTTGCTCGTCGCCATCGTCACCTCCGATGATGCTGACCGAGTTCCATCCGGCTGAGCCGGTGTACATATCAAACTCGATTGTGAATTTCTGCGGCAATGCCTCGGGAAGATTCACATCGAAATCCGATGCTGTCGAGCTGCGCAGCCAGCTGGCGCCGTCCCATTCGGCGACTTCCATGTTGCCCGAGACAAATTCGAGACGGCGCGGAAAGTTGCCGACGGTTTCGGCTCCAAAATCATCGAAAAACAGGACCTTGTCGCCCGGCACGAAATCGTAGTTGAGCCAAGGCCCCGCGCCAGGCTTATCACCTGCGGCGGCCTTACCTGAGGATGTGGCCTCCCCGGTCGTGGATTGCGTTTCTCCGGACTGCTCGGGTTCGGCGGGCTTCCCTTCGATGGCCTCGTCGATTTTCTTGTCCGCTTCCTTATCGACTTTATTCTCGACTTTGGTCTGGACCTTCTTTTTCAGGCCACCCAGTTGGGCCTCGGCTGTACCGGTACACCATAGCCCCATCAATGCGCCCATCAAGACTGCCAATGCGACTTTTCGTCCGTTCATGACTATCCCCTTTTCTCGCTGCTTATTTCGCGTGGACTGCGGTGCCAAAACCTGTCCGCGAATGTAATCACCCCGGTGCGCTGCGACAAGCTTGCGGATATCTGATCGCCGGTTAGTATCGATGGGGTGGAATGAAGTCGCCCGGGCGGAGTTCCGTCACTCGCACCCGGGCTTAGCGGAAGACGCGGTGTGACGGTTGGTAGGCCCCTACCGCTGACCGGACAGCGT
>JBKKDE010000286.1:0-3974 GCA_046708665.1 Candidatus Zixiibacteriota bacterium
GTGCGGGGGACGATGAAATCAACAGTGAATGAGACAAAGAGCAAGCTCGGGATCGGTCTTTGCCAAGTGAACAACTTCGCAGGACTTTGATCAACGGATCTGTACTTGGGGATCTGAGCATCGGCACTCCGAAGTCACAGTGTTAAGGCGATGTCCACGGTGAACCCGCGCACATATATCGCTCCATGTCCACCGAGATTGTCTGCGACTCATTGCGGCTCGGCAACGCAGCCGTAATCGCAAAGGTCACTCCGCCATATCCGCACCCTTTACCACCGGCCAGCAATGCCAGCGTTGGCCCGAATGCTATCGTATCGGCAAGTAAGAGCCCGCTCTGTGTCCAAACCACACATCCGAGCTCGTCGTCCGGAATTCCGACCGCGTGCATATACAGTGTCGAGTCGTCATTAGGGTCCCAATGCGCAATCCCGTTTTCGACGGCGGCAATCGGTTCAATGCGAATGCCATCTGTGGATAATAGCGGCCCTTCGCCGCATCCACACGTGAGAACAGTGAACGAGAACACGAGACATGCGCGAGGAATAATGTGGGTTTTCATCTCAATTAAGACCTCGTTGACTCGTCAGTAGTTCCTACGCAGATGCGATCATGAATCGATACGTTTAACCTATTGACTGGCATGATAATACGCAATTACTTGAAATACCATGTCGAAGGCGATTTTCACAACATATGCTGTTCTGTGCCTCACGCCGTTGGCCCATTCAGGCATCTCCGTTACCGCAGAAGTCGACAAGCATTCGGTTCGTGTTGGCGACCGCGTCAGGGTGACAGTCCAAGCACTCCGATCCAACGCGCCCGATGAACCGACTCCATCCCACGCCGGCCTCCAGCTCGGCCCCGAGTGGGAAGCAGGCGCGCAGACAGCCGCGTCAGAACGCGCAGATTCCAACGGCCGAGTCAAGACTTGGTACTTCGAGCTGACGGCTGTCGCAGAGACAACCTCAACGATTGCTCCAGTTGTCATTCTCGCGCAACCTCCACCAGATGCCCCACAACTGGCGACAAATCGCGTTCTCGGCCCGCCACTTTCCGTAACGATCCAGCCGCCCAAAGTACGCCCTTGGTGGCTGCCGCACCCGACGACCATCGCGATTATCACGGCCTTGGCGACAGTCGCATTCATAGTCGTAGGCGCTCTGCGTCGCCGCAGGCAGAACCGCCCACGTCCCGTCCTGACCCCGTACCAGGAAGCCATGGCGATGATGGAAGAGGTGCATGCCAATTGCCGCGAGGACCGAGCACCCCGATTCTTTGCCGATGTGGAACGCGTCCTGTCTGGGTATCTTAGCCGGCGCATGGGACGGGCTCTGGGATCGGCTACCGCATCTGAGATGGCGGCGCTGGTCTCGGGCTATGTGTCCGATGCCCAGACAAAGTCCGACTTGCAGGCCATTCTGAGCCGTTGCACAACCGCACGGTTCTCCGGCGCGAAGGTCAATTTTGCTGTGTTGGCCGAAACCGAAGAGCTTACTCGAAGTGTCTTGGAACGCCTTGATACCCTGTGGGTAACAGTTACTCCCACAGGCGAAACTTCACCCGGTGGAGACCGTACCTGAGAGTTCAACTTTATGGAGGGATAGCGAACCAATGCACCCGGATATCGATCAAATCCAAAAGAACGTCGAAGTTTCCAGCGCCTTCTGCCGGAAGCTGAAAGACTCTATCGGCACAGTCGTTGTCGGCCAGCACTACCTCGTCGAACGCCTGCTGATCGGCCTGCTTGCTGACGGCCACGTGTTGCTTGAGGGCGTCCCCGGATTGGCCAAAACCCTGTCGGTCAAGACACTCGCACGCGCCATCCGCGCCAAATTTGCGCGTTTACAGTTCACACCCGATCTGTTGCCCGCCGACTTGATCGGCACCATGGTCTACAACCCGACCAGTGGCGAATTCAGCGCCCGCAAGGGCCCTATCTTCGCCAACATCGTCCTCGCCGATGAAATCAACCGCGCTCCCGCCAAAGTGCAGAGCGCCTTGCTCGAAGCGATGCAGGAACGACAGGTGACAATTTCCGATACGACACATCCGTTGCCGTCGCCGTTCCTTGTGCTCGCCACGCAAAATCCAATCGAGCAAGAGGGCACGTATCCGCTTCCTGAAGCGCAAGTCGATCGCTTCATGCTCAAGGTCGTCGTCGGGTATCCGGACAAAGCCGAAGAACGCCTGATCATGGACCGCATGACCATGGACCACGAAGTCACAATCGATCCAGTCGTCGACCCAGCGGAGATTTTGAAAGCCCGTTCGGTCGTCCGTTCAATCTATATCGATGACAAGGTGAAGGACTACATCGTCGATATCGTCCACGCGTCACGCCGTCCCGATGCCTACGGTCTCGACCTCACCGGGCTGATTGCCTATGGCGCCTCACCGCGCGCCTCGATCTATCTCAATCTGGCCGCGCGCGCCCACGCCTTCATCCAGGGACGCGGCTACGTCACACCCGAAGACATCAAGTCCATAGGTCCCGATGTCCTGCGTCATCGCATCATCGTGACCTACGAAGCCGAAGCCGAAAACATCACATCGACAGCTGTCGTCCAAAAGATATTCGACCACGTCGAGGTGCCGTAGGAGTGTTCCATTAATGGGAGGTGCAACATGTCACGAGTTATCCGAACATTGCCAAGTTGGTATGCGCATCTTCTCATAGCATGTACGTTGGTGGGTACCCTGTTCCTGGTTGCAGATGCCTATCCGCCCGGGGTAGGCGTCACATCCAAGAGCCGTGACTGCACCACGTGTCATAGGGATAACGGTCCATGGGCGGATGAGACCAATACCATCATTGATGTGCTTGACAGCAAGACGAAGCTCTCGCTCCTGCAGCCGGACGGCACCTTTCTTATCGATGTGTCGCGAGGACAAACGCGGACTGTACTCACCGTTATCGGTCGTACAGCGGATGACACAACGTCTCCTCCGCGCAGAAACGCATGGTCGTACGTTGAACCCTCGCAGATTGAGACGTCGTCGCTCTCGAAATTCGCACCGGGGTGGGAAGTCACATTGCCCATGTCGTGCCGTTTAGTCGGCGATTCGACTGATACATACCCGAAGGCCAAAGTGACTTCGCTGCCAATGACGATTCGTCCCGGAGACGGAGCCCGGGATGCAGTGCTTGATTTACAAGTGATGCTCACAGGCGGCGACGTAATAAAAGGCAAGGGCGACGAAGGGCTCATCCTAAACTACTATCTCAGAACGGTTCGACTCCATGTCGTGGAGTAGTTGACCCATGCTCCCCAAAGACCTCATCGCCCAGATCCGCCGTATCGAGATCCGCACCAGCCGATTGGTGAACGATCTCTTTGGCGGCGAATACCATTCGGTCTTCAAGGGACAAGGGATGGAGTTCGAGGAGGTGCGCGAATACCTCCCCGGCGATGACATCCGCCTGATCGACTGGAACGTCACCGCGCGCGCTGGCACACCGTTTATCAAGAAGTTCCGCGAGGAACGGGAATTGCTCGTCATGCTCTTGGTGGATCTGTCGGCATCCGGTCACTTCGGAACTGTCTCACGTGCCAAGAACCAGGTCGCCGCCGAGACTGCCGCTGTGCTCGCATTTTCCGCGATCAAGAACAACGACAAAGTTGGTATGATTGTATTCACTGACGAAGTCGAGCTGTATGTCCCGCCGAAGAAGGGACGCTCGCACGTTCTCCGCATTATTCGCGAGATTCTATACTTCGAACCGAAGCGTCACGGCACCAACATCCGCGCCGCGCTCGATTTCTTCTCGCGAGTCACGCGTCGCAAATCCGTGGCGTTTATAATTTCCGATTTCCTCGACAAGGGATACGAACATCAATTGACGGTTGCGCATCGCAGGCACGACCTTATCGCCATTCAGGTCGAAGACCCGCGCGAACGCGAGTGGGTTGATGTCGGCCTGATTGAGCTTGAGGATTTCGAGACAGGGCAGAGGCGTGTGGTCGACACTTCCG
>JBKKDE010000287.1:0-2529 GCA_046708665.1 Candidatus Zixiibacteriota bacterium
TCCTCGGAGTCTCGAATTGCCCGGCACTCGGCGAACTCTGCTATGGGGAGAAGGGGAATGGCGCGTTTCTGAACGGCACACCGGTACGCGTGAGCAACGTCGATCGTGTCACCGATTCGCGTGTCTCGATGAGTGGACAGAACCACTTCCAGAAAATTGGCAGGGAAGAGGGGATGCTGCGGTTGATCCATGGTTCAAACCGCGTGCGCGGCTTCGGCGATTGCTGGGCGTATCACCTGATCGCCAGCGGACGATTCGAAGCCAATGTCGAACCGCGCATCAAGATTTGGGATATCGCCGCCGCGGCGGCAATCGTGCAAGCCGCTGGTGGTAGAGCCACCGACATCGACGGCAATTCGGTGACAACGGGGATTCGCACACTTATTGCGTCGAATGGTTTGGTGCATGATGAGATTGTCCGGATGATGGCGCCTTAGCCAATTGTCGTTGCGAGGCCCCGCTCTTTGGGGCCGAAGCAATCCCCACGATTTCACGCCGGGTCACATTGCAGAGGATGGCTGGGGATTGCTTCGTCCCTTCGGTACTCGCAACGACAGGATGCCCTACCCACGCTTGAACAACTTCGCGTCCAGAGAATACTTCCCCGCCCCTGTGAAGACTAGCGTCAGGAACGGAATCGCGTACAGCAGCGCGAACTCCTTCTTGTTCCACGGATCGTCCGCATGCACGATCGTGACAACAACGAGCATCGTAATCAAGAGCGGCACCGCCGCCGCACGCGTCATGAACCCCAGCACCAACGCCAGCGAGCAGAAAAACTCCGCAAATACGGTCAGGATCAAACTAAGGGGGCTACCGATCCCCAGTGGATCGCCAAATGTCTCGAGCCGCGTGCCAAAGCTCGTGAGCTTGCCCCAGCCGTGAAACGAAAGCATGAATCCACCGACCGCGACCCGCAAGACAAACAGCCCGGAGCCTATCCGCGAGTCAGTCGTATTTGTGTTCGTAATCCAATCGATCAACTTCCACATCATGCCTCCGAGGTGAAAAGGGTGTTCCGGTAGAACACCAGTGATGGCAATGTGTTTCCAGGTAAGGAGCACAGGCTTTCAGCCTGTGTGCGTAGGCAAAAAGCCCGTTCTCCTATGACTCCTTGAGGAGGTTCTTGCGAATCTCAGCCGCAGATCCCGCCATCGCATCAGCCGGATCGAAGTTCATGGCCGCCGTCGTGACCGTAGGGAACGCAATCGCGAACATCCCGGCGTTCTTGGCAGCACGTACCCCGACATAAGTGTCTTCGATCGCGGCGCAAAGCATTGGATCGACACCGATTCGTTTGGCTGCCTCGAGGTAGATCTCAGGTGATGGTTTCGGAGCTGGGATGTCGTCGGCCGAAACGACCGCACCGAAGTGATGACGTATCTCGCCGCGGTTGAGAGTGTACTCGATGATCCGTTTCAGCCCCGATGATGCGACTGCCAGCGTATGACGCCGCCCGGCCAATTCACCGACCAGCTCACGAATCCCTTCGCGCCAGACTAAGGCACCATTTTGGATGAGTTCGAGATAAATTGCCTTCCTCGTCTCGATCAGTTTGTCGATGGGATCGGTCAAACTATGTTGAGCTATGAGGGTGTTAAACATCACCCTGTCGGTCGAGCCGATGAATCGGCGATTGTCAGCTTCACTGAATGGTAGGCCGAATTTGGCCATTACCTGGACCGTCGATTCGAAATGCACCGGTTCCGAGTCAACCAAGACCCATCCATATCAAATATTACTGCCTGGAATCTGTTTCGAATCATTTCGTATCCTATTGATTAACAGTATGTTGCGTTGTCTGGCTGCTCGTCGGGCCCGGCTCGATGTGGATAAACTTCCCCTTGTGATTGACAAGAATTCAGGTCTTTACGTAATTCTATGCTGGTGGTGTGCCCCTCAGGCCGCTTCCCTCGATCAAGTAAATAACGGGAGTACTTGGAGATAAACACTTATTCTGCCTGTAATCGGATTTGGAAGGAGTTGAACGCACTTAATGACCGGCGTTCGCGTACGCGACGACGAATCTTTCGAGAAAGCCCTAAAGAGATTCAATAAGACATGTGAGAAGGCAGGGATACTCTCGGACGTCAAGAAACATCAGCACTTTGAAAAGCCATCGGAACGAAAGAAACGCAAGATGAACCAGGCCCGACGACGCAACAAGAAGCGCAGCACGGACTATTAGGCCGACTCATCAGACTCTGAAGGCAATACAAGCAGGTGCAATCTTGACAGTGGTTCAATGACAAAGACGACGGCGTCCCGTGGGCATAAAGCCCACGGGGCAGTCGCCGCACTTGGGGGGCCAAGTGCAGTACCAATCAACTTTACTGAAAACTGAACAGGGACGATCGTTTCGGCAGGTTGGATCGGGGCGGGGCGCCAGTCATGTGACTGGAAGTGGTCTGGCTCTGCACGATCCGATGGCCGGATATCGACGGGGGGCAGTATGATGAACTTGATCGATCTGGTGTTGTTGATCGGCGTGATCGCCTGCGCCGGCTGGGGCGCCAAACGCGGTTTCGT
>JBKKDE010000288.1:0-2934 GCA_046708665.1 Candidatus Zixiibacteriota bacterium
ACATACGCGACTCCTACTGCGAGCCACAACGCGATCGGCATCTGCATGACCGACAGAAATACGGTGTGACTGCCCGCTCCTTCGTAGGCAACCTCCGGTGCGAACGGGTAAATGTTGGCGAAGACAGCGGCGGCGCCATAGGCGAAGAGCAAGCCGAGGCATTCGGTTGTGCCCAACTGTCGCTTCCATGCGAAGTAGACCGTCAGGATAGACAAAACGAACAGGGGGACGTTGTGTGCGTAAAAGGCCGCGTGGGCATCATCGCCTAAAGGTATTCCGAACAGTGCCGGTATCTTGATCGAGATACCCGCGAGCACAGCCAAAGCGAGCACGACCAAGAGCTCGAACCGGCTGGCGTCTTTCGGTTTGCCCTCAGTTTCGGCTCCAACTACGAGCTGCTTCCAAAGACGCTCAGAATGCTCTCGCGCGAATTCGCGCGACAAGGCATCCAGGTTCCCCATTCGCTTGACGGCTACGAGAAACGCTTCGTCCACAGCGAGGCCAGAATCCACAAGCGCTCCCACCTGATCGCGAAGGTGCGACTCCAATTCCTCCACATCGGGCTTGTGAATCGTCTGATGCTTGCGTAAGTAGTCACGCCACGCAGAAATCTGTGATTCGAGCGAATCGTCGCTTTTGAATGCAGTCACCGTCGTCCCCTCCCGATTGCCGGTCTCAACTCCTGCTGGTCCACGGCTGTCAGCACAGACCAGATCTCCCTCAACGCCTTGTCCACCGCCTGCCACTGAAGCCGATGGTCTGCCAAGTGCGCGCGACCGGACGCCGTTATCTTGTAATACTTGCGATCGCGTCCGGTCTCGGAACTCTTCCACGATGCCTTGATGTACCCCAGCCGTTCGAGCCGGTGCAGCACCGGGTACAACATGCCGTCAGTCCACTGCAGACGTCCGCCCGAGAGTTCACTCACCCGCTTGAGGATGGCGTAGCCATAGCTCTCCCCTTCGGACAATATGGCCAACACGAGGGGTGTGGCGGAAGCGGCGACGAGGTCTTTGCTGATCTCCATACGTAGAACCATTATACATTTCAGTTCTATGTATGGCAAGGGGGATTTTACGGGATTGTCAAGTTTGTCAGATTTGGAGGTTGGGGTGCCTCACGGCTTGCCGTGAGTGGCTGACCAACACCTGAGCGCTATGAGTGGAAGAGTTCTTGCGTGTGTTCGCTAATTCCGAGATGGAGAGACCGCACCGCAAGCGGGTCTGTCGAGAATGTCGCTTTGACTGATGTCTGCGTCACCGAAACCTAGCCAATTTATTGACGTACCGGTAGCACAGGCTTTAGCCTGTGCAGACGTGTCTGGGAATCGACTTTCCCAACACGCCCCACGCGGATGGGGCACCCGACTCAGACTTCGTCGAAAGTGCCTATTCCGACTGGAGATTCTGTTCGAGCGTTGTATGGACTTTCTGCAAGTCCGTCGGTTGCGCCAACTTGGCTTCCGTCTCTGAAACGCGAGCCGGAATCTTCATGTGGTCTGCGATCTGGCGTAACAGCAAGAGCGCCTCGGTCGACTCCTGTTCGGTGAGCATGTCGATCTGGAGATTAAGATGCGACCGTCGCTCAGCTCGTGATTCGCTGTAGCGCTGATTGATCAAGACAAACAACGAGAGAAAAATCACTTCGATGGACAGCAGACACGCGAGAAACGGGAACGGATAGGGGTCGAAGGGCGATATCATTGGAACCAGGCCGAGATTAATCGTAACCCAAATGCTGAATGCCACAGCATGAATGGCGACCGAGCCAGTGCTCCCAATCCGTCGCGTGAACGCCTGCGCGGAGCGATGCTCCAGGGTTCGATTCTCCAGATCCTCTGCTTCGATGGCGGCAATGGCACTGACATTGTCGGCCACCGGGTGCGAGGGTTGATTCGGCCGGGGCGTGTGTGAAGTATTTGGAGACATAGACTCCTTATACACCAGGTCCGGAGAATAGGCGACTTGAGGCATGGAAGCCCAGACCAGCTCCGAAGCCCGGCGGGGCGAAATCAATCGGTCACACATACCCCTACTCCTGCCACCATCTGGCTGGGTAGCCCTGATGCGCTGCTATTGCCAATTGCCAGAATTCCCAATAGGTCCTAACTTCCCATCCAGTCACCAACCGCAGCCAGGAGGCCTGATGTTTAAAATCGCAGCTGTCTTGATCACGACTCTACTTCTCGCCACTCCCGCACTCGCCCAGACCGCCAAACCGCTGACGATGGAACAAATGTTGAATGCCCCGGCCTGGGAGTTGTCTTTCGACGTTAAGTTTACGTCATCGGATAGAGGATCAAGAAACTCGCTGCATGGCCCTACCACATTTACGCGTTCAATCGAACGGGAATTCTCTGCCAACTTCATGCTTGATATGCGCAATCCGGGCGCGAATTTATCTATGCTCAAGATGAGCATGAACGCCGATCAGGCGAAGATGCAGGAACAAGCGATGCAACTGGTCATGCGCACCGATCAAATCGCCAATTGGATGCACGTTGGGCCGATGCTGGATGAGAATGTCACCAGTGAACAAATCCAGGCAGAGGCGCTCGCAACCAACGGGACTGCGCGCTTAAACTATCGTCGCGTGGATACCGGGGTCGGATTAACCGATGAGACTGGCGCGAAATATGACATGACGTCCACCACCACTCAGTCCGGCTCGGGACCGATCAAAGCCCCGACACAACTCGTCCTCGAGATTCTCGCCGACTCAGGACGCTTCCTGCTGACAGTCGCGCACGATTTTTCCGACCACAGTGAAAACAGTGTAACGATTATAACTGTCACCGTTACCATGTACTGCGGCGAGCCACCGACAACGGATTCAACCATGCGATCCACCGGATTCGGCTATGCCGTGGGCGGTATCGTCCCCGACGAGGGTAAAATTGGCGAAATCCCGATCATGGAAGGTAAAATCAATCCG
>JBKKDE010000289.1:0-4627 GCA_046708665.1 Candidatus Zixiibacteriota bacterium
AGCTCAAGCATGGCCAGCCCATGAAGTTCGGCAAGAACCTCGACAAGGGTCTCCGCTTAAAAGGATTCAAACTCGAAGTGGTACAACTCGGCGAAGGCGTTAGCGAGAATGACCTCCTCATCCACGACGAAAAGGAAGAAGATTCATCACTCGCATTTCTTCTGTCCCGCGAAAACGCAAACTTGCCGACTCCACTCGGCGTATTCCGTGCTGTCAACCATCCGACCTACGACGGCCTCCTCAGGGCTCAAATCGACGACTACACCGCCAAGCGCGGCAAAGGCGACCTGAAAAAGTTGATCTATTCGGGTCAGCGGTGGACAGTCGGCGGCAACGGCACGAAGTAATTCATGAGAACGATACATCCATGAAACGCCGGGCACTTAGCCCGGCGTTTCTTTTTAGACAGCAACCCGGTTCCGATCGATCCAATACCCCCAGACCGGAAACACCCACGCCGCCAGCGCCACCCACGCCAACGTCTTCTCGTCCGGCGGTGGTGGACCGACAATGTTCATGATGTAGAAGAAGACGAGTGAGGCGATGAGCGCCCAAAACGACCACGTTCCGACTCGGCCGGTGGGACACGTGGCGCGATAGTAGAGTAGTACACCCACGACGAATATCAGTGCTTCGATAGCAATAGTCAGCGGAACCGAATTCCACAAACCAAGCCCGAATTTCGGTCCATCGGGATAGAGCGGCAGATCAGGACGGTGTGTCAGCCAATCGAGCATCCAATGGCTGATGACTACGCTGCCAATCACAATGCTGTCTTTCACCGACTGCCGCACAAGAAAATACGCCCCGCCGAGTAGTAGCCCCCAGACGATGACCATGAGCAAGCTGTGCGTGAAAGGATAGTGCAGGAAGTCGAGCGGAGTGAATGCGGTATTCCCCGGAGCAACGGCCACGTGCTCAATCCCAAGGAGTAGGAAGATCGGCCACACCAAGTCGATCCAGGATGTCGCCAATATGAGAGTCCCCAGCGACACCTGCGGTGCGGCCCGTTTCGCCGCCAACGCGACACCTATGTGACCGATGAACACAGTCTTCTCCGAAACCTGTAGGTCCCTAACACTTCGCTCAGGACAAGCAAGTTCACCGCGCCTCAAATAGATGCAATTTCAAAATCATCTCGAGCGCGGCGGGCGTGGCCCTGACCGCTTTTGGTCAGGGTTTACGTAGTCAGGCTTCAAGCCACGGAGATGACAGTGCACGGCGAGTTCTTGCGCGGACGTCGTCGGTTGTGGCTCTGACGTGAGTTACGCTAGCCCTGACTAAGAACGGTCAGGGCCACGATTCCGAAACGTATCGACTCGCAACATCAACTTTTTCGCGTAATGTGGTTCTCCCTCACTAACCACGCAAACAAAGAGCCGTTTGCGCGGTAGTGTGGGGCAACCCGGCCTCTACCTCAGAACCCCTTAACCTTCCCCGCCCGCTTATACAGATGCCACACAATGTGCCACCCCAACGCTGTGACAACCAGAAACCCCAGCCACCACGTGTTCTGATTCAGACCGAGATTCCCACCGGAAAATGCCGACGTGTGCACATTGATCATCGTCCAGAGCAGCGGCAGCGACATGTATGTGTTGTGACGCGACCGTCCCGCCGCCAATGCCGGCCATGCTGGGTCAGGCGCTTGGCCATCCTTGATGGCGGTGATAATCTTCTTCTGCGTCGGCCAAATGCGAGTCCACACATTGAATATCATGATCGTACCCAGCATCGCACCGATGTGGATGTTCGCGGCGCGGTATGTGAATTTCCCCCAATAAATCATGAGCACCAGCATGAGGGCGATCAGCAGGAATCCGACGATGCCGAAGACGCGTGAATTTTTACCGATTGGGCTCTTGGCCAAAACGTCATACACGAAGGGGCACCACAATAACGCGCATGAGGTCAGCAGGATCGACGCCAGTCCCCACCCCGCAACACCGGGTTCGAACATCTGTTTGCCGTGATAGAAGACAAGCAGCAGCAGGAGAAACCCGAATGCCCAAGTCCATACTGCGCCCCAGCGGAACCACCACAGCGCCCGCGGCATTAACTCAGGCACCACCTTCTTCTTCGCGTCGCCGTCGAGCGTGGCCATGAACGGCCCGTTGACGAAATTGAAGAAGTAGAGATGGCCAATCCAAATAATACCGAAGATCACGTGCAGCCAACGAAACAGAGCATCGAGAATCGGGCTTACAGTCCCCATGGGTACCCTCCCTGTTCAACGCGAACAATTCGAACCAAGACCCCTGACCGTGATCGGCAATTGTGGCATAAGATGCGATGCGCGAATAGCTTGGCAAGAGAGAAGTTTGGGGTAACAATGGAACCATAATAACTGTCGCATTTTCGAATCGAATACAAAAGAATTCCTTTTCTAGACGTATGCGTTAGGGCGATACATGCGAGCCGGTCAAGCACGCAGACCGGGATGCGGACAACGAGAGGATATAGAAGTGGCCAATGAATCACAGATTTTGCAAGCACTGAAAGCCGTAATCGACCCGGATCTGCACCGTGATATCGTCTCGCTCGGATTCGTGAAAGACATCGCCGTCTGCGAGGACATGGTCAAGGTGACCATCGAATTGACTACTCCTGCCTGCCCGGTCAAAGATGACCTCAAAGCCCAGGCCGAGCGCGCCATCCGCGCGCTCCCCGGTGTAAATGTGGTCAATATCAAGATGGACGCTCAAGTCCGGCCCAACCTAAGCTCAATGGGGCAGGCCCTGATACCCGGAGTGAAAAACGTGATCCCGGTCGGATCGGGAAAAGGCGGTGTGGGTAAATCCACAGTCTCCGCCAATCTCGCTGTCGCGCTCGCACAGACTGGCGCCAAAGTTGGCTTGATGGATGCTGATGTCTATGGTCCAAGTATTCCGACGATTTTAGGAATCACGGAGCACCCGGTTCCGGGCGAAAAGGGCATTATCCCGGTCAACGCGTACGGCGTCAAAGTTATCTCGATGGGCTTCTTCCTCAAGCCCGATCAGGCCGTTGTCTGGCGTGGCCCGATGCTGACAAAGATGATAGAGCAATTCTTAGGCGGAGTCGAGTGGGGCGACATCGACTATCTCGTCATCGACCTTCCCCCGGGCACAGGCGATATTCAGCTCTCTCTCTGCCAACGCATCCCCTTGACGGGCGCGGCGATTGTTTCGACCCCTCAGGATGTCGCACTCAAAGTGGCAGAAAAGGCCGTCATTATGTTCAATCAACTCAAGACTCCGATATTGGGTCTGATCGAGAACATGAGCTACTTTACCTGCTCGCACTGCGGCGGACGTGAACACATCTTCGACAACGGCGGAGCGCGCCGCGCCGCGGATCGCCTCGGTGTACCGTTCTTAGGCGAAATTCCACTCGCCACACGGCTGCGTGAGACATCCGATTCCGGAGTTCCGATCGTGATTTCTGATCCCGAGTCGGAAACCGCGATCGCATTTCAGCAGATCGCTCGCAATCTCGCCGCTCAAGTGAGCATCCGTAACTCACAAGCAGCCGAGACTGAGCCAGTGAAGATCACATTCTGACGCATATATTGACGTACCTTGAAGGGCGGATCAGTTCACCCTGAACGAATCGAGGGGCGATCCGCCTTTTTCGTTGAAACATCATGTATACACCAGACACCATAGAGTACACAGCCACCGACGAAGACGCCGGCACACGCATCGACAGC
Organism: Candidatus Zixiibacteriota bacterium; assembly: GCA_046708665.1. Classification (GTDB taxonomy): domain Bacteria; phylum Zixibacteria; class MSB-5A5; order WJJR01; family WJJR01; genus JACQFV01. The sequence continues at coordinate 3,692 of JBKKDE010000289.1, forward strand.
GTGCTCGCCAAGCGCTTCCCCGACTATTCGCGTTCACAAATCCAACGCGGTATCGTGGCCGGGACCTTGTTGGTCAACGGTGAAGCATCCAAGTCGAACTACCGTGTCGCCGAAGGCGACGTGATCGCGCTTACGCTTATCCGCCCGATGCCCACCCAAGGTCCACCGCAGGGTGAGGACCTCCCCATCAATGTTGTCTACGAAGACGAGCATCTGCTTGTGATCAACAAAGCCGCGGGGATGGTTGTCCATCCTGCCGCTGGCCACCGAACCGGCACTCTCGTCAATGCGCTTCTCGGGCGCGGTACATTCGATGATGACGATGCCGAATCTCAGGGTGAACGACCGGGAATTGTTCATCGGCTCGATAAAGGCACATCCGGTCTGATGGTGGTAGCCCGGACTGAAGTCGCACACCGTCATCTTGCCAAACAACTGAAAGAGCGGACTCTCACCCGAGTGTATTGGGCGATTGTCTGGGGGCACTTAAAGAAATCACCACTCGTGATCGATGCTCCCATCGGGCGCTCGTTGCGTGACCGCAAGCGCATGGCCGTCAACGACGCCGGCCGCGATGCGAAAACAACGATTCGTTCCCTCGAGCGATACATGCTAACCGATTGGGTCGAAGCCAAGCTGAGCACCGGACGGACGCATCAGATCCGTGTCCATCTCTGCCATGCCGGGCATTCAGTCATGGGCGATGCGGAGTATGGTGGCGGCGCAGAACGTATCGCCGGAGTTGACCCGCGTCATCGAAACACCGCCAAGAAACTTCTCGCATTGATCGATAGACCCGCCTTGCACGCTCACTCGATAGAGTTCATACACCCCGTATCCGAGACTCCGCTCCAGTTCTCCTGCGAACCGCCGAGTGATTTCCATGCACTGCTTGAGCTTTGTAGGACAGAGCTTTAGGTCGCTTTAGACCACTCG
>JBKKDE010000290.1:0-3686 GCA_046708665.1 Candidatus Zixiibacteriota bacterium
ACCATGAGCTGAAGGCGGGACTTGAATTCCAGCGCCATGCCCTCCGTCGCTATCAGCATCTGTTCCCTGAGAATGTTTATCAGGGTGTAGGCGGCGGATTCGACGACATCGACTACTTCGGCTACAATCAATTTGGTGAAGAGTCGGATGATGACGAACTCAATGGTGTAAAGAACCCTGTCAACATGGCGGCCTATCTCCAGGACAAATTCGAGTGGGAAGGTCTGGTTGTGAATGCGGGACTTCGCCTCGACTACTTCGACTACAAGACGGATCGACTGGTCGATCCTGAGCAGCCGCTCGACCCATTCGATCGGGCCACCTACGCTGACACGGCGACCGGCCTGAGCGAAGAAGAACGCGATGCGCTGCTTCAGGGCGCGCAGGAACTTACGTCGGACGAGCTCACAAGCTCAGAGGCGGTTTCGCGGTTCTCTCCACGTTTGGGTGTTGCCTTCCCAGTCGCGGCTGGCTCCGTGTTCCATTTTTCATATGGAAAGTTCTTCCAACGCCCGGATTTGCAAAATCTCTACGTGAACTACGACTACCTCGAGTACAAAATTCAGACCGGCGGCTACTTCTTCGCCTTCGGCAATCCCAATCTCGAGCCGGAAGAAACCACGGCCTACGAGGCGGGTTGGCAGCGGAGCATCAGCGACAACGCCTCGATCGACATTACGGCCTTCTACAAGGACGTGAAGAATTTGACCGAGGTCGTCAAGCAGCCGGCGTTGCCGAATTCATTCGAGACCTACCGCAACGTCGACTATGGCACCGTGAAGGGCCTTGAGTTCTCGCTCGACATGCGCCGCAGCCGCAACATGACGATGCAATTCAATTACGCGCTTTCGTACGCCGATGGAACGGGTTCGTTCGCTAACACGAATTCGAATATCGCCTGGACAAGCGCCGAGCCACCGAAGCATTCCAGCGCTCTGGAGTTCGACCAACGTCACAAGGTTTCGGCGATTCTCGATCTCCGCGCGGGAGACAACGAAGGACCGAAGCTCGGCGAGTTTTATCCGCTCGAAAATGCTGGCGTGAATTTCATTCTCGGCGCCGGATCGGGATTCCCGTATTCGCCTGTGTTTGTCTACAACGAAGTCACGCTCGGCGCCATTTCGCCGCGTCCTTCGGGCCCGATCAACTCGCGCCGCAACCCGTGGCAGTACCGCGTGGACATGAAGGCCAACCGCGAAATTACGGTGGGTGGCAAGATTAACCTCGATCTGTATGTCTGGGTCATCAACCTCTTCGACCGTGACAACGTGGTCGACACCTATGAGTCCAGTGGACTCGCCGACGAAACTGGCTGGCTCAGCACCCCTGACGGCCAGCAGTTCATCGCCGGGAACGCCGACGTGCACGATGCGTCGCTCCTCTCGGGCGAGGAGAAGTACCAGATCAAGCAGAGCGATCCACGCAACTACGATACGCCGCGGCAGATTCGACTTGGCGCGCGTTGGACATTCTAAGAGAGCGTTGACACAGGATGTGTAAGCGCCTGCGGCTCGCTACGACGACCGTCGGGACGCACGAAGGAGGACATGGATGAAACGCTTTACTTGGGTGATCTCAGGACTGGTAATGCCCCTGGCGGCTGTATTTGTCATTGCCGCTGGTCCGAGGCACGCACCAGCTCCTGCGTCGCCTCAACTCATTGATAACGCGACGTTCTATGATGCGAACAATCTCCTGATGTTCGTTGGCAACACAGGGTCGTTCGCGTACGACAAGACGGCACTGCTCGGCAAGAACGACGGATTGTATTATCCTAAGGGCACAAACACATCGGTGATCTATGCGGCCGGAATGTGGATGGGCGCCAAAGTCAATGGAGCCGTTCGCACAGCTGCTGCTGAGTATGCCAACGACTACGTTCCTGGCCCCATGAAAGATGGGACATTCCAGAGCGACCGCGGCAGCTTCCGCATGTACGTCATCCGGAAGGGTGACACACGCGCGACGAGTCTTGACTATCGCAATTGGCCATTCGACGATGGTGCACCCGCGTTGAAAGCCTCTGATGGTTCCGATTCGCTTGATGCCGAAGGGAATCGGATTCCGTTCCTGCTCGGCGATCAGGCACTGTGGAGCGTGTACAACGACGCCAGTGTCGCCGGGCGTGAGTCCGATCCAGGGAGCGGTTCAGCCGGACCGATGGGTGTTGAGATTCAACACTACGTATTCGGTTACGCCCGCGCTGGCGCTCTCGGTAACACCGTGTTCATGCAGTACAAGATCATCAACAAGGGCGGCAATCTCCTCGAAGACACCTACATTTCACTGTGGGCTGACCCAGACTTGGGCGATGCAGGTGACGACTTCGTGGGCTGCGATACAACCCTCTCGATCGGCTACTGCTACAACGCGGATAATTCCGACGCCAGTTATGGCGATAAAGCCCCCGCAGCCGGATTCGACTTTTTCCAGGGACCTATCGTACCGGCCGCTGGTGTGACGGACACGATTCTGGTCGATGGCCAGTCGATTGAAGTTGTCGGTTACGAAGAATTGCCGATGACCTCCTTCAATCAGTACATCAACGGCACCGATCCGTCGAACAATATCGAGACGTACAATTACATGCAGGGACTCACGATTGACGGTGACCCGCAAGTCAACCCGTCCACGCAGCAACAAACGACCTTCATGCTGTCGGGCGATCCTGTAACAGGTACCGGTTGGCTTGATGCGAACGCTGCAGATCGCCGCTACATGATGACTTCGGGGCCCTTCACGATGAATCCCGGTGACACTCAGGTTGTGGTTGCCGCTGTCATCGTGGCTCAAGGTGAGAGCAATCTATCATCGATCGAACGCCTGCGCGAAACAGATCGAATCGCACAAAGCGTGTTTGATGCCAATTTCAACATCCCCGGCCCGCCGCCCCCGCCTTCCGTTTGGACGATTCCTTACGATGGCGAGATATTGGTGCTTTGGGGACCACAGTCCGATGGTGACGTCCAAGAGTCCTATGGTCCACCGGACAGTGTAGGTGGTGATCCGGCGCTCCTGCAACGGTTCGTTCATGAGGGTTACAACGTCTATCAGGGCGCATCGAATGCCGGACCGTGGACAAAGATTGCTACGTACGACGTTGTTAATGGCGTTCAGCGCATCTACAACGACGTTGACAACCCGAATGGCAAAGAGCGAATCGTCGTTCAGCGCGGCTCCGACAACGGTATCACGCATGAACTTCGAGTGACTCAAGACCGCATCCGCGGCGGCGCTATCGTCAACAACCGCCCCTATTACTTTACGGTGACGGCTTACAATTACGACGAAGCCAACGCTGTTCCGTTTACGGATGAGCTCGGCAACGCCTTCGGAATCATCTCCGAGTCGTTCGAGACTCTGCCATCTTCGCCGCCTGAGGGTGTGACACCTTTGTCGCAAACCGGCTTACTAGTCGATACCGCAGATCATCCGACTGGTCTGGCCGACGGTGCAGTATACATCGACTACATCGACCCACTAGCGATCACGGGTGACAGCTACCGTCTTAACATCAATCCGGATTTCACATGGAACCTTAGAAATGTGACTGACGGTGTGAACCTGCTTACTAACCAAAATGCAAACATCAGTCCCTCCACGACTGAAGGGTTCATTCTTCGCCTCGTGAATCCGGCCCCGGGACTTAAAGGTGCGGCCGAGCACGAAGGATGGGACGTTTCCGG